>NZ_VKHS01000859.1 GCF_014141525.1 Streptomyces calidiresistens | reverse complement strand
GTAAGATGCGTATAAGAGACAGCCGACCCGGCTCCCGACTCCCCCGTCGCGGAGACCCCGGGGGCCGGCGGGACCGGCGCCCGGCGTTCCACCGTGCGCTCGCTGCTCCGGCTGTGGCCGTACGTGCGGCCGGTGCGCGCCCGCCTGTTCACCGCCGTCGTCGTCGCCGTGCTGGCCTCCTCCATGGCGCTGGTGATGCCGATCATCCTGCGCGAACTGGTGGACGGCCCGGTCGCCGACCGCGACCCCGGCGGGGTCCTGCTCGGCGGCCTGATCCTGCTGTTCGTCGGCGTCGTCGAGGCGCTGCTGTTCGGTCTCAGGCGCTGGTTGGTGGCACGCCCCCTGGCCCGGGTCGAGGCCGACATGCGCGCCGACCTCTACCGCCACGTGCAACGCCTGCCGGTCTCCTTCCACGACCGCTGGTCCTCCGGCCAACTGCTCTCCCGGGCCACCGGTGACCTCCAGCAGCTCCGGCTCTTCCTCGCCTTCCCGCTGACCTTCCTGGTGGTCAACACCACCACCATCGTCATCGGCGCGGCCCTGCTGCTGTCCCTCCACCCCCCACTGGCCCTGGTGGTCCTGGCGCCGGTGCTGCCCCTGATCGTGGTGTGCACGATCTTCGAGCGGTACTACTCCGTGGCCGCGCGCCGCGCCCGGGACCAGATCGGCGACCTGACCACCCTGGTCGAGGAGTCGATCCTCGGCATCCGGATCATCAAGGGTTTCGGTCGCCACCGCAGCCAGGCCGCCGCCTTCCGGGAGCTGGCCGAGCGGCTGCGCGACACCGAGGTGCGCAAGGCCCGGATGCTGGGTCTGCTGATGGGCGTCATCTTCTGCGTGCCCGAGCTGTTCATGGGCGCCGTCGTCGTGCTGGGCGTCCTGCAGATCGCCTCCGGTGCCATCACCGTGGGCACCCTCCTGGCCTTTGTGACCATCGCGCTGGCACTGCGCTGGCCGGTGGAGTCCTTCGGCTTCCTGCTGGCGATGTCCAACGAGGCGGCCACCGCCGCCGACCGGTACTTCGAGGTCCGCGACTCGCGCGGACCGGTGGACCCGGGCGCGGACCGCGCCGGCACCGCCGACGAGACCGCGGGGGGCCGTGGGCGGGACGCCGGCCTGCGCTTCGAGAAGGTCGTCTTCCGCTACCCCGACGCCCCCACCGACGCTCCTCCGGTCCTGGACGGCGTCGACCTGCACGTGCGTCCCGGCGAGACCATGGCGCTGGTCGGCGCGACGGGCTGCGGGAAGACCACGCTGACCGCCCTGGTGCCGCGCCTGCACGAGCCCACCTCGGGCCGGATCACCCTGGACGGCACCGACATCATGACGCTGCCCCGGGCGGAGGTCCGCCGTCGGGTCGCGATGGCCTTCGAGGAACCCACCCTGTTCTCCGCCACCGTCCGGGAGAACGTCCTGATGGGCGCACACACCTCGCCGGAGGCCGGGGACCCGGAAAGCGGCGACCCGGCCCGCACCGGCACCCGCGCCGGCGACACCGGGGACGGGGCCGAGGGCTCGGGCACGGAGCCGGCCACCGACACCACCGCGGCCGACCGCGCGGACACCGACCTGGAACGGGCGCTGCGCATCGGCCAGGCCCTCGACTTCGTCGCCGCGCTCCCCCGGGGCGCCGACACCGAGGTCGGCGAACAGGGCATGAGCCTGTCCGGCGGCCAGCGCCAACGCCTCGCCCTGGCCCGCGCCGTCGTCGGCCGTCCCCGCTTCCTGGTGTTGGACGACCCGCTGTCGGCGCTGGACGTCCACACCGAGGCCCGGGTGGAGGCGGCGCTGCGCGAGGTGCTGAGCGGCACCACCGCGCTGGTGGTCGCCCACCGCCCCTCCACGGTGCAGCTCGCCGACCGGGTGGCGCTGATGGAGAACGGCCGGGTGACCGCCGTGGGCACCCACACCGAGCTGCTGGCCTCCAGCACCGAGTACCGCCGACTGATGACCGGGAGCGCCGAACCCACCGGGACATCGGCCCGATCCGACTCCGAGGAGGTCCCCGCACCGTGACCACCACCGTTTCCGGCGGCGGCGCCGGCCGGCCCCCCTCCTCCCGCGACGGCCGGACCCCGGGCCGGGGCAGCGTCATGATGTCGGTGCCGTCCAGGGTGATCCGGCCCGAGGTGGGCTCGTGCAGGCGCGGCACCAGGGCGGTCAGCGTGG
>NZ_VKHS01000858.1 GCF_014141525.1 Streptomyces calidiresistens | reverse complement strand
CCTCCCGATGTCCGCCGGTTTCCCCCGCCCACCGCACCCGGGTCCGGCTCCCACCGTCATCGCCCCCGCCCCGGGCGGCCCGCCGAAGCACTTGAGTCTTTCCCAACCCCGGGTGGTCGAGGCGAGGTGAAGGGTCGGCACGGCAGGCGTCACCGCTATCCGAGTTCCCCGGTCTCCCGGCGGCTCCGGGCTCACCCTCCCCCGCGTCCACGGGCGATACCCCGGCAGTCCAACGGATGAATCCCGTTCAAGGCTTCTCCTCGCAGCGGAAATAGGCCCTCCCCGAAACCTTCGGGGATCGAAAACGAGTGGAATCCGTCAAGATTTCGGAGTGATGAACGAAAACCTTTCCCTCAGCCTCTTCCGATTCGATCACCCCAGTCCCTCCTCCTCGTGCCGGAATTCGACCCTGTCGATCACCCGCCCCCGAGGGCTATCGGAGCGCCCCGCCCCCTTCATGAATCGAATTCTCATCACCAATGGGAAAGGAAATGGGGAGCGCCTCCCTTCCCGCCGGTGGGGTGTCGGAGGCGGCGTTCAAACGTTGGCATCCCTCCACTCCGAGGATGGTCAGGGCACCCAGCACGAGCAGCACACCCGCGACGATGAGGCGGGCCCAAGGTCCTCCCATGACAAACTCTCCCTTCACGTGGAAGTCCTCACGCGACCAACGCTCCACGAACATGCCCGAGAGGAAAAATTTCGCATGGGAAGTTCTTCGGAGCCGAAAGCACCCTACCCGTCCGGGACCCTCCGAGCGTGTGCTCCGAGGAAACCGATGCGTCCGGTTCGGGTCCCTCGGCCGAAACACACCACAGCGGTTCCCGGGGTCCGAAGACACGACTTCGTGGGTTTCCGGGGCCCGGAGGTGCTCCACACGGCCGCCCCGGCCGAGCACGGTGGCGGATGATCGCCCTCCAGGTGGAGTCGGACCGGCAGGTCCACGGCCTCCACGGTCTGCTGCGCGCCGGTCGACGGCTTCGGCGCCTTCCTGACGGCGGCACCTGTCCCGGCGCGGGCTCACCGGGAGGACCTGAAACCCCCTGGCGCCCCCGAAGAAGACCCGGGGCCGCCGACGCCCCGCCCCGAGGGTCGCCGAACAGGCCACCCTCGACGAGAGCTGAGCCGGGCGGAGGGGTGACCGGTGGCTTCACCCGTCACCCCTTCGCCCGCACCACCGATCCCCGGGGCGGTTCCGGGTGTCGGTCGGCCACCGCCCGCCCGACCGACCTTCTTCACCCCTCACCCGAAGTACTTGACCGCTTCCTCCGGGGCCCGGCCTTCTTTTTCACCGGCACACGACAGGAGATGGCTTCAAAATTTCTTCACTCCCCCTGTGACCACCAATCGGGAGGTCGGAGAACGGGATTTGCTTGGCGCACTTCGAGACATACGCCAATTTCAAATTCTGGGGCCTTGGGAGACACACGGAAAGTGCGACCAGGGAAAACCTGGGAGAGTCGAGCCGTCCACGGCTCCACAAGGAGGCGAGCGAATAGGATTTCGGTTCTCTCCTCATTCACCAAAGACCCCTCCCACATCCTGAAAATTTGGGATACTTCGAAGTAGTTGAAGGAATCGACAACATCGATCCACTCACCTCCGGAAGATCGAGCCGAAATCAGACGTCGCTCGATTTCTTTTCGCCCATAACCGTGAAGGTCCACCACCGCAGCCCCGAAAACTTCGTGCACATCCGGCCAAAACAACCACCGGTAAGGAATGGAAGCAATCACTCCCCCCAACTCGGAAAGCCAGTCGGCAGGGCGGTCGGCTTCAATTTCCGGGTGAGCTGATCTCAGGATATTCAGAGACTCTTCGGTCAGTTCTTCCATTTCAGTACCCCAAGGGTAGATTCTCTCCGGTGGCTCTTTCCCCTCTGCCTCCGCCAGTTGGGTAATAGAGTGGTGGCTCTATCCCGGCATGAGGCTTTCCAGTGCCTCGGAACCTGGGCCCTTTTTGCCAACCGCTGGGACTCCTCGGCTCATTCAACCAGGTCTGGTATCGCGATATTCTACCTGTTTCATCCCGCTCAAAAACAGTGTGATCGTACCCCGCCGCATTGGAATCAGGGGGAAGATCTTCGGCTCGCTTTCTTTTCTTGTCGGAATACCCGGCGAGTCCGAGGGGGTCTACCCAGGTCCAGGGGTTGTGGGGGTAGGTGTGGGGG
>NZ_VKHS01000857.1 GCF_014141525.1 Streptomyces calidiresistens | reverse complement strand
CGTCCTGCGGCACCAGGCCGAGGCGGTGCCGCTGTCGTCGCCGGAGGCGAAGAGGTGCGGGGCGAGGCGGGCCTGGATGTCGGCGGGGGTGGGCCGCTCCGTCGGGGTGTGCCGCATGCACGCCTCGATCAGCGGGTGCAGTTCCTCCGGCAGTCCCTCCAGGTCGGGGCTGTCGCGCAGCAGCATGAAGACGGTCTCCACCGGGTTGGCGCCGTGGTAGGGCGGGTGACCGGTGCCGGCGTAGACCAGGGTGGAGGCCAGGGAGAAGACGTCGCTGGCCCCGGTCACCCCGCGCGAGTCGCGCGCCTGTTCGGGCGACATGTAGGCGGGGGTGCCGACCGCCACGTTGGTCATGGTGAGCCGGGTGGTGGAGACACCGGAGGCGATGCCGAAGTCGATGACCCGGGGGCCGTCCTCGACGACCAGCACGTTCGACGGCTTCAGGTCGCGGTGGACCAGGCCCGCGCCGTGGATGGACTGCAGGGCCTCGGCGATCCCGGCCGCCAACCAGCGCACCGCCTGCGGGGGCAGCGGGCCGCACTCGCTGACGATCTCCTCCAGCGAGGGGGCCGGCACGTAGGCGGTGGCCAACCACGGCACCGCGGCGCGGGGGTCGGCGTCGACGACGGCGGCCGTGTAGAAGCCGCTCACCGAACGGGCCGCCTCCACCTCGCGGGTGAAACGGACCCGGAACAGCTGATCCTCGGCCAACTCGGTGCGCACGGTCTTGATGGCGACCCGCCGCCCGGAGGCCGACCGTGCGAGGTAGACCAGACCCATGCCGCCGGAGCCCAGCCGCCCGAGCACCTCGAAGGGGCCGATCCGCCTGGGATCGTGCCGCGTCAGCTGCTCCACCATGAGTCCTTTGCCACCTCCCCGTGGGGGCGCCGGCCGGGCGCCCCGTGCAGCATCTCACCGCCGTCGGCCGCCGCCGGTCGTCCGTGCCGATTCTTCCCTGCCGGGCCGACAACCGGGAACGCGGGGCCGGCGCGTCGTCGGTCCGTTCCACTCCCGTGACGCACCGCCGGGCGAACGGGCCGAACACTCCTTCCCGGGAGGTCCTCCCCGCCCTCCCCCGTCGCCGTGACGCGCCCCGGAACCACGGGGCGCGGCGACCGGCGTCCCGACCCGGCCGGGGTGCCCGGCGACCGGCACGACCCCGGAAGGGGATACGCGCCGGCGGGCGCGTCGGTTCCCCGGCCGCGTGTCGGCCGGAGGGCTCATGCTAAGTCCCGGGGCCCCGGACCGACGGCGGCCACTCCGCCACGGGGTGTGTCGACCGGCCGCCCGGCCGGGGACCGACCCGGGTGTCGGGGCGCGGCCGGCGGGCGCCGGGACGCCCGATGACGGGGTGTGACCCGCCGGCGCCCGAACCCCCGTACCCTCGCCCACCCCATTTGGAAGCGGACAAATGGCGCGAAAAACCCGCGTCGATAAGCTGACGGCATGACAGGACAGGTAACGACCGTGGACGGCCGGATCGCCGGCCGGCGCGGTCAGGCAACCCGACAGAAACTGCTCGACTGCCTCGGGAAAATGCTCGCCTCCTCACCCTATCGTGACGTCCGGGTGATCGATGTCGCCCGGAAGGCGGGCACCTCCCCGGCCACCTTCTACCAGTACTTCCCCGACATCGAGGCGGCCGTCCTCGAACTCGCCGGTGACACCGTCCGGGACAGCGACGAGTTGACCGCTCTGGCGGAGAGCCGCGCCTGGACCGGCCGCGCCGGCCGGGAGGCCGCCGAGGAGTTGGTCGAGGGCTTCCTCGCCTTCCGCCGCCGCCACGACGCCATCCTGCGCGTCATCGACCTGGCCGCCGCCGAGGGCGACCGACGGTTCGTGCGCATCCGCACGAAGGTGCACGGCGCCCTGGTGCGTCCCCTCGCGGAGACGGTGGAGGCCCAGGGGTCACGCGGACGCGCCGAACCCGAGGCCTCGCCGACCGCCGTCGCCGCCGCCCTGGTGACCATGCTCACAGCCGTCGCGGAACAGTCCAAGAGCCTCCAGTCACTGGGGGCGAAGCAGAGCGACGTGCGGCCGGCGCTGGCGCTGCTCGTCCACCTCGGGGTGACCGGACGCAAGCCCGGGAAGTGATCCCGGCGGAACTCCCCGGCCCTGTCACCGGGGGACACCGCCCCATCGGGCGGCCGTCGGGGAGGGGACACCCCGCC
>NZ_VKHS01000856.1 GCF_014141525.1 Streptomyces calidiresistens | reverse complement strand
CCCACCCCCTAGACTCCCGTCCGTACGACGGACCGCCGCCCGTGCGCGCCCCCGGGGCACGCCGCCGCCGGCGGACCGCCGCACGTCGCCGCCCCGCGCGGCACGCCGCGACCCCGCGCCCCGCACCGCGCCGTCGCGGCACCCCGACCACGGCGGACGGCCGCCCGCCCGCCGGTGTCGGACCCACGACACGGGCCCGCGCCGCGGGTCCGCACATCCCGCATCGCGCGTCACGGAGGGGCAAGCCGGGTGCCGGACTACTTCCACGGCTACACGGTCGTCGGACTGGTGGCCGTCGTCGGCGTGCTGTTCGTCGCCGTCGCCTTCACCACCGGCCGGCTGCTGCGGCCGGACCTGCCGACCGCCGGGAAACTGCTGCCCTACGAGTGCGGCGTGGACCCGGTCGGCGAGGGGTGGGCGCACACGCAGGTCCGCTACTACCTGTACGCCTTCCTCTACGTGATCTTCGCGGTGGACGCGATCTTCCTCTTCCCGTGGGCGGCGATCTTCGCCGACCCCGGCTTCGGCGCGGTGACGCTGGTGGAGATGTTCCTCTTCCTCGGGCTGCTCGGCCTGGGGCTGCTCTACGCCTGGCGGAAGGGCGTGCTCGCATGGACCTGACCCCCGTCCCGCGCGGTGACCGTCCCCTGCTCGGTCCCCTCGCCCGGCTCGCCCCCGAGCCGATGAAGGTGATCCTCAACTGGGGCCGCCGCTACAGCCTGTGGGTCTTCAACTTCGGACTCGCCTGCTGCGCCATCGAGTTCATCGCCGCCTCGATGTCGCGGCACGACTTCATCCGGCTGGGCGTCATCCCCTTCGCGCCCGGTCCCCGCCAGGCCGACCTGATGGTGGTCTCCGGCACCGTCACCGACAAGATGGCCCCCGCCGTGCGTCGGTTGTACGAACAGATGCCGGAGCCCAAGTACGTCATCTCCTTCGGGGCCTGCTCCAACTGCGGCGGCCCCTACTGGGACTCCTACGCGGTGACCAAGGGCGTGGACCAGATCATCCCCGTGGACGTGTACGTGCCCGGCTGCCCGCCCCGCCCCGAGGCGCTGCTCCAGGGCATCCTCAAGCTCCAGGAGCGGATCGCGGAGGAGTCCACCGCCGAGCGCTACGCCCCGCGCCGCACCCCCACCGCCGCGCTGAACGCGCCGCCGGTGGCGCCGCCCGCCGGGACCCGGGAGGGGGAGCGGTGAGCGGTCCGGGGTGGCTCCCGGAGCCCGTGGAGGACCTCTTCGGTGCCGGGGCCCGGGCCGCGGACGCCTACGACACGCTCACCGTGGACGTGCCGGCGGGGGAGTGGATCGCCTCCCTGCGCACCGCCCGCGACCGGCTCGGCTGCACCTTCTTCGACTGGCTCAGCGCCGTGGACGAGAGCGGCGGCCCCGCCGGGCCCGACCCGGACGGTCGGCTGCTGGTCTGCGCCCACGTGGTCGCCCTCGGTCGGCCCGGCGAGGCGCCCCGTCGGCTGCTGCTGCGCACCGCCCTGGCCCCGGCGGCCCCCGCCCTGCCCACCGCCACCGGCCTGTGGGCCGGCGCGGCCTGGCACGAACGGGAGACCCGGGAGATGTTCGGCGTCGAGTTCACCGACCACCCGGCGCCCGGGCCGCTGCTGCTGCCCGAGGGCTTCGAGGGGCACCCGCTGCGCAAGGGCTTCGTCCTCGCCGCGCGGGTGGTCAAGGCGTGGCCCGGCGCGAAGGAGCCGGGCGAGCCGGGGCACGGCGGGCCGAAGCGGCGGCAGATGCTGCCGCCGGGCGTGCCGGATCCCAACGAGTGGGGGCCGTTGAAGGGCACCCTGCCCGCCGCCCCGACCCGGGGCCGCGCCGCCGGGCGACCGGCGGCCGGCCGGCGCGCCGAGGGCGCCACGCCGACCGGTGACGCCCCGGCACCGCGCCGGTCCCGTTCGGCGGGCGGGGGCTCGGCGAGCCAACGGGCGGCCGACGCGGGTGACGCGACCACGCCGCCCGTCCGCCGGTCCCGTTCGGCGGGGGAGGGTTCGGCGAGCCAACGCGCCGCCGGTGGGGCGGCCGGGCCGGACTCGTCCGCCACGCCCTCCGACCCCGCGGCCGATCGGGGGGCGGAGCGCCCGCGCCGGACCGCGCGCCCGGCGCACGGCGACGCCGCGCGCAGCGCCGACGCCCCATGGCACGACCCCCGCCCGGCCCGGGAG
>NZ_VKHS01000855.1 GCF_014141525.1 Streptomyces calidiresistens | reverse complement strand
CCCGTGCCCCAGGTGCCCCCAGCACCCGCCCCCGTTCCACCGGTGGGAGATCCGCAGGCGGATCGGGCGGCCTTCGTCGCCGCGCTGCCCAAGGCCGAACTGCACGTGCACCACGTGGGCTCCGCCGCCCCGCACACCGTGGCCGCCCTCGCCGCCCGCCACCCCGACTCCCCGGTGCCGCAGGACCCGCAGGCGCTGGCCGAGTACTTCACCTTCCGGGACTTCGCGCACTTCATCGAGGTCTACATCTCGGTGGTGAACCTGATCCGCGATCCGGAGGACGTTCGGCTGCTCACCTACGAGGTGGGGCGCGACCTGGCCGACCGCAACGTCCGCTACGCGGAACTGACCGTCACCCCGGTGACCTCCACCCGGCGCGGGATCGCCCCGGAGGCCTTCCTCGAGGCGATCGAGGACGCGCGGGTGGCTCTCGAACGGGACCGGGGCATCGCGCTGCGCTGGTGCTTCGACATCCCCGGCGAGCTCGGCCTCCCGGCCGCCGAGGAGACCGTCCGGATGGCCTGTGACCTGCGCCCCGAGGGGCTGGTCTCGTTCGGGCTCGGGGGCCCGGAGATCGGGGTGGGTCGGGCGCAGTTCAAGCCGTTCTTCGACCGGGCGATCGCGGAGGGCCTGCACAGCGTGCCGCACGCCGGGGAGTCGAGCGACGCGACATCCGTCCGGGAGGCGGTGGACGCGCTGCGGGCGGAGCGGATCGGGCACGGCATCCGGGTGGTGGAGGATCCGGCGCTGATGGAGGAGTTGGCGGAGCGGGGCATCCCGTTGGAGATCTGCCCGACCTCCAACGTCGCCACCCGGTCGGTGCCCTCACTCGCCGAACACCCGTTGCCGACGATCGCCGCCGCCGGGGTGCCGTTCTCCATCAACAGCGACGACCCCCCGATGTTCGGCACCGATCTCGATCGGGAGTACCTGGTGGCCGGGGAGATGTTGGGGCTGGACGAGGCGGGGCTGGCCGGGTTGGCACGTTCCGCGGTCCGGCAGTCCTTCCTCGATCCGGCCGGGCGGGACCGCCTGCTGGCCGAGATCGACACGCACCTGGCGGAGTGGGGCCGATGAGCGACGCGACACGTCATCCGGTCGGCCCGTCCGCCGGAGCCCCCGGCCGCACCCTGGTCGTGGCGCACCGGGGGGATCCCTACCGGGTGCGGGAGAACACCCTGGCGTCCTTCCGGTCGGCGATCGACGAGGGGGCCGACGCGATCGAACTGGATGTCCGGCTGAGTCGCGACGGGGTGCCGGTGGTGCTCCACGACCCGGGGCTGAAGCGGCTGTGGGGGGTGAACCGGGCGGTGGCCGACCTGACGGTGGCCGAGCTCCGCGAGGCCTCGGCGGGCGGGGTGCCGACCCTGGTCGAGGCGCTGGGGGCCACCTTCCCGACCCGGGTGCTGGTCGACCTGCCGGACCCGGACGGCGCGACCGCCCGGGCCGCCGTCGCGGCGGTGGCCGGGGACGGATCCGCCGACCGGGTGTACTGGTGCGGCGACCCCGCGGCGCTGTTGGCGGTCCGGGCCGAGGACCCGACGGCGGAGATCGCCCTGACCTGGAAGCGCAGCGCCCCGGTGCGGGCGGGCCTGGTCGCGGAGGTGCGCCCCCGGTGGCTCAACTACCGCTTCGGGCTGCTGGACCGGGCCACGGTGGAGCGGGCCAGGGAGGCGGGATACCTGCTGGGGGCGTGGACGGTGGACAGCGGACGGACCATGCGTCGGCTGCTGGCCCTGGGCGTGGACGCGATCACCAGCAATCGCCCCGGGACCCTGAGGCGGGCCGTGGACCGGGCCGCCGCACGGTGACCCGCCGGCGTCGCGGGGACGGGCCGGATCGACCCGCCCCCGCGACGGACCTGCGTGATCAGCAGAAACGACCGCCGCGCACGATGACGCAGCCGTCGGTCGAGGAGGCGATCGCGGGAGCGGCGGCGGCGCCGGCGAACAGCCCCACCGTCATGAGGACGGTGGCGGCACGGGCGATCACACGGGTGCGGTTGCGCATGAGGGCTCATCCTCCGGGTTGCGGAAAAGGGCGATGGGTCCGAACGGGTCGACGCCGCACCGGTGGACGCGGACAGCGACCCGACGGGCACCGAACGTATCAGCCGCCACCCCGCTGTACAGAGCACCTTTCGGCCAACCCCGGCCCCCGGCGCCCCGGGAGACGT
>NZ_VKHS01000854.1 GCF_014141525.1 Streptomyces calidiresistens | reverse complement strand
GGCCGGACGGGGGAGCGGCGGGTGCTCCCGCCGTACCGGCCGCCCGGCCCGGCCTCAGCCGGGCACCCGGGACGCCGGTCGGTGCGCCCGGCGGATCTCCTCGACGATACGGCCGATGATGCCGGTGATCCCGAAGTCCTTGGGGGTGAAGACGGCGGCCACCCCGGCGGCCCGCAGCGCGGCGGCGTCGGCGGCCGGGATGATGCCGCCCACCACCACCGGGACGTCCGCCGCCCCGGCCTCCCGCAGCCGGCGCAGCACGTCCGGCACCAGTTCGGTGTGCGACCCCGAGAGGATGGAGAGCCCCACGCAGTGCACGTCCTCCGCCACGGCGGCGGCGACGATCTGCTCGGGGGTGAGCCGGATGCCCTGGTAGACCACCTCGAAGCCGGCGTCCCTGGCCCGTACGGCGATCTGCTCGGCACCGTTGCTGTGCCCGTCCAGGCCCGGCTTGCCGACCAGCAGGCGCAACCGCCCCGCTCCCAGCTCCCGGGCCGTCTCCTCCACCGATCGGCGCACGGCGGCCAGTTCGCCGCCCTCCCCGGGGGCGACCGCGACCGGCGCCCCGGAGACCCCGGTGGGGGCCCGGTACTCGCCGAAGACCTCGCGCAGCGCCCACGCCCACTCGCCGGTGGTCACGCCCGCCCGGGCGCACTCCATCGTGGCGGGCATCAGGTTCTCCGTGCCGGCCGCGGCCCGCTT
The DNA here is from genome assembly GCF_014141525.1 of Streptomyces calidiresistens. Lineage (GTDB taxonomy): Bacteria > Actinomycetota > Actinomycetes > Streptomycetales > Streptomycetaceae > Streptomyces > Streptomyces calidiresistens. The sequence goes on along the minus strand of NZ_VKHS01000854.1, from coordinate 1,476 downwards.
CAGCCCGCCCAGGGCCCGGTGGACCCGCTCCTCGTCCCGCTCGTCCCGCCACCGGCCCAGGGCCTCGACCACCCGTGCCTCGTTGGCCGGGTCCACGGTCAGGATGGCGGTGTCGAGGTCGGCGGTCAGGGGGCTCGGCTCGGTGGCCCGGTGGCAGTTGACCCCGACGATCCGCTCCTCGCCGGACTCGATGCGGGCCCGGCGGCGGGCGTGCGAGGCGACCAGTTGCGACTTCAGGTAGCCGGACTCCACGGCCGCCATGACGCCGCCCATGTCCTCGATGCGCCGCATCTCCCCCTCGGCCGCGGAGACCAGCTCCTCCACCTTCTCCTCGACGACCTTCGAGCCCTCGAAGAGATCGGGGTACTCCAGCAGGTCGCTCTCCTCGGCGAGCACCTGCTGGATGCGCAGGGACCACTGCTGGTCCCAGGGTCGGGGCAGGCCCAGGGCCTCGTTCCAGGCCGGGAGCTGCACCGCGCGTGCCCGGGCGTCCCGGGAGAGGGTGACGGCCAGCATCTCCAGCACGATGCGCTGGACGTTGTTCTCCGGCTGGGCCTCGGTCAGCCCCAGCGAGTTGACCTGCACGCCGTACCGGAAGCGGCGGTGCCGGGGATCGGCGATGCCGTACCTCTCACGGGTGATCCGCTCCCACATGCGGGTGAAGGCCCGCATCTTGCACATCTCCTCGACGAAGCGGACGCCCGCGTTGACGAAGAAGGAGATGCGGCCGACCACGTCGCCCATGCGCCCGGTCGGCACCTGCCCGCCGTCGCGCACCGCGTCCAGCACCGCGACGGCGGTGGACAGGGCGTAGGCGATCTCCTGCACCGGCGTGGCGCCCGCCTCCTGCAGGTGGTAGCTGCAGATGTTGATCGGGTTCCACTTCGGCATGTGCTGCACGGTGTGCGCGATCACGTCCGTGGTCAGCCGCAGGGAGGGGCCGGGCGGGAAGACGTGGGTCCCCCGGGAGAGGTACTCCTTGACGATGTCGTTCTGGGTGGTGCCCTGCAGCGCGTGCGGGTCCGCGCCCTGCTCCTCGGCGACCACCCGGTACAGCGCCAGCAGCCACATGGCGGTGGCGTTGATGGTCATCGAGGTGTTCATCCGCTCCAGCGGGATGTCCTCGAACAGCCGCCGCATGTCACCCAGGTGGGAGACCGGGACACCCACCCGCCCGACCTCGCCGCGCGCCAGCACGTGGTCGGGGTCGTACCCGGTCTGGGTGGGCAGGTCGAAGGCGACCGACAGCCCGGTCTGGCCCTTCTCCAGGTTGCGCCGGTACAGCTCGTTGGAGGCCTCGGCGCTGGAGTGGCCCGCGTAGGTGCGCATCAGCCAGGGACGGTCCTTGGGACGGGATGTCCTCGAACAGCCGCCGCATGTCACCCAGGTGGGAGACCGGGACACCCACCCGCCCGACCTCGCCGCGCGCCAGCACGTGGTCGGGGTCGTACCCCTGTCTCTGATACACATCTGACG
>NZ_VKHS01000853.1 GCF_014141525.1 Streptomyces calidiresistens | reverse complement strand
CCCCGGGCCGGGGACTCGCCGCACCCCGGGCCCGGGGGGCTTCCTCCGACGGCGCCGCCGGACGGGAATCACGCGAACCGTCCGGGGACCCCGGGGAGGGGGACGCCGCCGGGGCGGAGGACATGGTGGGCCCCGTCGACACCGAGGGGGGCGGGGAGGCGGAGGGCGCGTGCGACGCGGAGGGTGCCGACGACGGGGAGTGCGCGGAGGACACCGTGGACACGGCGTTCGGTGCCGTCGATCGTTTCGCCACCGTGAGTCCGCCTCCCCGATCTCGGCTGCCGTCCGATGAGCCCGGCCAGGTCCAATTGTGCCGCCCCTCGGCGCCGCCGCACGACAGGCGTGGACGACCGGGGGGCGCCCCGTCGATGTGTGCAGGTCAGCGACCCAGTCGCGACCGCACCATGCCGATCAGGGTGGTCAGTTCCTCGATCCGCATCCGGCGGGCGGCGAGGACGAAGACCACCGCAAGGATCACACTCCCGCCCGCGAGGGCGAGCAGCGACCCCACCACTCCACTGCCCAGCGCCTCCATGATCGCCCATCCCGCCAGGCCGGCCGGCACCGCGGCGGGGATCGCCGCCCCGCACAGGCGGATGTAGGTCCGCACCACCCGCGCGCCGTCGAGATCGGTTCCCATGCGGGAGCGCAGCCGTCGCCAGGCGATCCCGACCCCGACCGTGTAGGCGATGCCGTAGGAGAAGGCGATGCCCGCCACCACCCAGCGGTCGGGCAGCAGCACGAAGGAGAGGGCGGAGAGCGCGATCCAACAGATCGAGACGATGACGGTGTTGTAGAAGGGCGTCCGGGTGTCCTCGTAGGCGTAGAAGGCGCGCAGCACGACGTACTGGGCGGAGAAGGGGATCAGCCCGACGCCGAAGGCCATGAGGATGTAGCCGAAGGAGCGGGCGGCGGTGTCCCCGGCGCTGCCGAACAACAGGGTGCACATCGGGACGCCGAGGGCCACGAAGGCGAAGGCGATCGGCACGATCGCCACGGCCGAGGTGCGCAGTCCCTGGGAGAGGTCGTCGCGGACGGCGGCGTTGTCGCCGTCCGCGGCGGAGCGGGAGATGCGCGGCAGCAGGGCCGCCATGACCGAGACGGTGATGATCGCCTGTGGCATCTGCCAGATCAGCAGGGCACTGCTGTAGGCGAGGAAGCCGGTGCCGGGGAACCCGGCGCGTTCGGCGTTGTCACCGGCCCAGGTGGCGAGCTGGGAGATGACCACCAGGCCGATCTGGTTGGCGAAGACGAAGAGCACCGTCCACTTGGCCAGCCGCATCGCCTTGCCCATGCCCTGACCGACCCAGTCGAAGCGGGGCCGGATCCGGAAGCCCGCGGCGCGCAGGTAGGGGATCATCGCCAGCGCCTGGACCACCAGGCCCAGCAGGGTGCCGATGCCCAGCAGTCGAACGCCCTCGGGGGTGATGGTGTCCACCGCCACGCCGGAGGTGCGCTGGGTGCCGTGCACCCACAGGAAGAGGCCGAAGGTGGCGATGACCACGATGTTGTTGAGGACCGGGGTCCACATCATCGGCCCGAACCGGTCGCGGGCGTTGAGGATCTGGCCCATCACCACGTGCACGCCCATGAAGAAGATGGTGGGCAGACAGTAGCGGGCGAAGGTGACGGCCACCTCGTTGGCGGCGGGATCGTCGGCGATCCTCGCCGACATCATCCGGATCAGCAGCGGGGCGATGAGCACCGCGATCAGCACCAGTGCCGCCAGCACCACCATGACGAGGGTGAGCAGCCGGTTGGCGTACGCCTCGCCGCCGTCCTCGTCGTTCTTCATCGAGCGCACCAACTGGGGCACGAAGACGGAGTTCAGGCCGCCGCCGATGGTGAGGATGTAGATCATCGAGGGCAGCGCCCAGGCGATGGCGTAGGTGTCGCCGAGGACGGCGGCGCCCAGCGCGGCGACGATGATCAACTGGCGGATGAAGCCGGTGACCCGGGAGACCAGGGTGCCCGCCGCCATGACCGCGCTGGACTTCAGCAGGCTGCTGCCGCGGCCGGGCCTGCGGGGCTCGGCGACCGGCTCCGGGACGGGCGGTGGCTCGGCCGGCCCGCCGGCCGTGGTGCCGGCGACGGGGGGCACCGTGCCGGGTGCGGCGGGGGCGCCGGGTCCGGTGGGGCCCGCCCCACGCTGGTCGCGGTAGAGATGGGCGAAGGCGTCCCGACC
>NZ_VKHS01000852.1 GCF_014141525.1 Streptomyces calidiresistens | reverse complement strand
GGTGTGGTCAGCCGTTGTGGTCCGGACCCGGCCGGGAAGGGTTTCCCGCACCACCTCCGCGGTGGACATCCCCCATCCGCAGTGCGGCTGCGGATCTGTGGTCGGCCCGGATGGTGACATTGCCCCCGACCGCCTGGCCCCCGCCGGAGGCGCTCACCCCACCACCACCGGCCCCGTGGGCTTTCAGTACCCGCCGTAGTTCGTCGGCGAAGGCGGGATCGCGTTCCAGGAGGTCCTCGAGGGAGTCGGTCAGGCGCCGCCGGGTCCGCTCGGAGGGCTCTTCCAGGCCGTGTTCGGCTTCCTCGCCGGCGCGTTCCCACGCCGGATCCCCCGCCAGCCGGCCCGCGACCAGGCCGCCGATGCGGTCCAGACTCGCGTCGAGGCCGGCGTCCACGGCCTCCCCGGCTCGTTCCGCGCTCCGCGCGGCCACCCTGGCGGTCAGCCACGCGAAGGCGTACCCCACCACCGCCCCGACATCCACACCCACCGGCCCACCCCCTGTGTCCCCTACGTGTTGTGTGGCGGTATCGACGCTACTCCCCGGCACCCGGAACACGGGGACGAAATCCCACACTCCGTCACATGCCAACCCCCAGCCCTTGGGCGCGGCTGTTCCGAGCCCGCACTGTCACTTCCTCACCCACTCCGGGTCTGTAAGACGTCCGGTGTAACTCCCGATCATGGAAGATGCACCGATGATCGGTGGGAACGTGACCGAGGCCCGAACCATCGAGTTGGGTGAGTCGCCGGCCAAGGCCGTGGACGACCGGTGGAGGCTCCGGTGACCACGGCCACACGCTCGTCCAACGGCCGGCTGGTAAGCAGGTACGTCATGATGAGAGATATTTCCCGTGGCTCGGGATCGGTTTGGGGTGGTCAGGCAGCGTCGTCGCAGGCCGTGGCGGCGGACTTGTCCTGCCAGGCCGCGAGGTCGTCCTGAAGGCTGCGGATCTTGACCAGCCGGCGTTCTATCGCGTCGCGTCCCAGGGGCAGATGCCCGGGCAGCTTGCCCCGGCAGGTCACCTCATAGATCAGGGCGGCGCCCTTGACGGGGTCGCCGAGCTGGGTGTGGTTGGCGGTGTCGACCCAGTCCAGGGTGGCGTGGGCCGGTGTGCCGTCGTAGGCGGGGATACGCTCGGCCGCGGTCGACAAGGAGCTGGCGTCGAGGAAGTCGGTGCGGAAGACCCCGGGCTCCACGACCATGCTCTGGATCCCGAACGGCTCCAACTCCACCGCGAGCGCCTCACTGATACCGGCCACGGCGAACTTCGACGCGCTGTACATGCTCACCCCGGGCTCGCCCTCGAAGCCGGAACGGGAGCCGATGTTCACGACCTTTCCACCTCCGGCCGCCCTCATCCCCGGCAGGACCGCGCGGGTGACGTTGATCAGCCCGAAGACGTTGAGATCGAACAGGGACCGCGCCTCGGCGTCGGTGATCTCCTCCAGCGCCCCGAGCAGACCGCGCCCCGCGTTGTTGACGAGGACGTCGATCGTACCGAAGCCTTCCACCGCCGTCTCGACCGCGGCGGTGATGTCCTCGCTGCGGGTCACGTCAAGGGCGACACCGAGGACTCGGCCGTGCCGGCGCAACTCGTCCGGCAGCTTCCGCGGGTCACGGGCAGCGACCACGACGTTGTCGCCGCCGTTCACTGCCGCCCGCGCGATCTCCAGTCCCAGCCCGCGGGATCCGCCGGTGATGAACCACGTTGCCATGAAGGTTTCTCCATCCGTCCGCTTCGCCCGGACACCCCTTGCGGTGGCGGGCTCCGGCATCCACTGAACCAACTCCGAGCAGGCAAAAGGGGCCTCAAAAGGGCCCGCCTGATCGGGGGACAAAATGGGCCACCCTCCCGCAGCCGAATCCTCAGTGAACGCGCGACCCTGGATGTATGGACCGTGAGCACCCCACCAGCGCGCCCATGGCGGAATTCCTCCGCTCCGCCCGCACCCGCCTCACCCCGCGGGAAGCCGGACTCGACGCCCCGGGCCCGGGCCGACGCCGGGTATCCGGACTGCGCCGGGAGGAACTCGCCCAACTGGCCGGGGTGAGCGTGGACTACTACACCCGCCTTGAACAAGGTCGCAGCCGCAGCGCCTCCCCAGAGGTCCTCGACGCGCTCGCCACCGCCCTGCACCTGAACGACGCTGAGCGCAACCACCTGCACACCCTCGCCCGACCACGGCCCCGGCC
>NZ_VKHS01000851.1 GCF_014141525.1 Streptomyces calidiresistens | reverse complement strand
CGACACGGCGGCGATGGTCGCCACCGAGGCCATAGACCGTCTGAAGACCACCGCCGAGTCCCACCAGCGGGTGATGGTCGTCGAGGTGATGGGCCGGCACGCCGGTTGGATCGCGCTGGAGTCCGGCCTGGACCCGCGCGCACCATCGCCCCGAGGACAAGGACGACCTGGCCGAACTGACCAACCGGGTCTGGGACCTGGATCTCGTCGCCGAGTCCCTGGCCGGCCATCCGCTGCGCCAGGCGGTCGTCCTCACCCGGCGGGACGGGGCCCGGCTGGCCGTCCTCGACCATCCTGGGTACGACGGCTTCCTCGTCGCCGCCGTGGCACCCGATGACCTTCCCCCGGAGGCGTTCCGGGGGATCCGCGAACCGGACGGCATCGCCGTGGGCGACGACCCGTTCCGCAGCGCCGAGCTGGTGACAGGCGACCTGTTGCCCCGCGTCGAAACCGCCCTTGCCCGGGTTCGCCACCACGCCGCGGGAGTCCGCCCCTCCCGACCGGACCGGGTGGTGTTGACCTGGCAGCCCGACGGCGACCTCGCAGCTTCCCCCGCCACCGAGGAAGCCGCCGACATCCTGGCCGCGCACGGGTTCGTCCGCGAGGAGAGCGGCATCCACCGTCTGAGCGGCGACGACACCGCCGTGCAGGCCCGCGCCGTGCGGGCACTGGGAACCCGGCTCGAAGCGTTGGGCATCGCCACGGCCTTGCAGCACCCTCCGGGCCGGATGCCTCCCTCCACCCTCCCGCCTGCGCCCGCGCCGGCCCCGGTCGGCCGTGGAGCCCAGAGCGCCAGGGGGCGATAAACCACCCCTCGGTCCCCGCGGCCGGTCGCACCCCACCCACCGTCCCGCCCACTGCTGCTTCGAAAACCGGGAGGCCCATGACCGACCCCGCCGGCGACGCGCTCGCCCTCGCCGAGGACATCGCCCAACGTCTCGGCCGACTGAACGACCACCTCACCCACGCCCCGCCGCACCGGGTCGCCCGCGTTCTGGGCACCGTCCTGGACGGCGACCGGGGAGCCTTGAGCCGGATGACCGAACTGCTCGCCACCGGCTCGTACTTCATCCGTCACCACGCCCGCACCGATGCCCTGCCTCCGGAGGTTCCGCTCGCCCTGGGCCGCGCCTGCAACCAACTGCACGACGTAAGCCTGGATCTCGACGAGCACCTGCCCGACCTGCGACGCCTCGCGGAACCTCCCACCGGCGCGCAGGCCCCCTCGGTGAAGCCGGGGGCCCGCGACATGGTCGTCAGGAGGCGCCGGTGAACACCCGACGCCGGGTTCGAAGCGAGCCGAGGGAGAGCTGCCGGTGCCCGTGACCGAGCGGCAGCTCGCCGCCTTCGCCGACACCCATCTGTGGCGCGTCCCCTTCGACACCTCCCCGCGCCATATGGCCGGTCCGGGGGACGACCGGCGCGTCACCCACGTCCTGGCCGCGGCCGGTTGGACTCCCGTCTCCGATCCGCTGGGTTCGGAGATCGTACTCAGCAGCCCGGACCACCGGCACAGCCTGCAGTTCGAGCCCCGGTCCTCCACCAGTGCCTGGTGGCGGCTGCGGGCGCAGCCCACCGACACCGAGCCGGGCTGGTACGCCGAATTCGGTGAACTCGTCCCCGCCGAGGTTCTCGCCGCTGTCGCGGAGGCCCTCGTTCTTCCCCAGCCCAGCGAACCGCAGGACCCCCTGACAGCGGCGAGGGACGCGGGCTGGGACATCGACACGCGCGGTGTGGCCGACTCCCCCGACCGCGCGTGCCGTATCGAACGGCTCCGTGAAGCGGACAGCACCACGGCCTGGTACGTGCGCGCCCACGACCCCTACCGCGGGCCCCAGGGACTCCGGTTGTGGCACGCCATGTTCGGGGCCCGGGCCCCCGAGCATCTGGTGCAGGCCTTCGTCACCGCCCTGGCCGACCCCGCCCCGGTCCAGCGGGGCATGCACGAGCGCACCGCCCACCCCGGCGTGACACAGGAGCCCAGCCCGCTGTCTCCACAGCAGGTGGTCGACGCCCACACCCAACGCATCCGAGCCCTCCGCACCCGGGCCCACGCCGCCCGCCGCCGCCCCGGACCCCGCACCGGCCCGGCCCCGGTGTCCTCGCCGTCTCCGCTCGGCGTCTCCCGGCGCTGACGGGGGCCGGGTACACGGGGCCGTTCCGGGAGAGGGAACGCCCCCTTGTCATCCCTCTCCCACAC
>NZ_VKHS01000850.1 GCF_014141525.1 Streptomyces calidiresistens | reverse complement strand
GGCCGGGGACGACCGTGCCCGGACGACCCCGGGCTCCCGGGTCCGGCTCCCCCCACCCCCGCACGGGTTCGGAAGGAACGTTCCACCGAACTTTGCCGAAATCGTTCCGGTCTTTACCCACCCGCACCGCCAACCTTCCCGAAAGCATCACGAATCAGTATGATGATTTGAGCGGAGTGGGCCGCGGAGAAACGGGGACACTTGTGAGCGGCAAGACCGACGCCACATCGTGCAGAGTATTCGTGATCAACGACGGATCCATCGTGTACGCAGGAGTTCGCAACGCCTTATCCGGGCACCCCTCGGTGGAAATCATCGGCACCGAGACGGCCGCCGACCGGGCACTCGACCTCGTGGGAACCCTGCGGCCGGACGTGGTCGTGGTGACCTCCGCGGAGGAGGATCTGCTGCCGTTCACCCGGGAGGTTCAGGAGAGAACCGACGGCGCCACGGCGGTGCTGGTGATCGGCGAGGTCGGAAACCTGCTGATCAACGCGATGGTGGCCGGCGCCGGGGGCGGGATCTCCTGGCGCGCCACGCCCGAGGAGGTCCTGCGGGCGATCCTGACCACGGCCAGGGGCGACACCCATGTGCCGGAGGCGCTGGGCGACCACCTCACCCGCACGCTGCGCACCGCGTCACGGGGGGAGGTGCGGCTGAGCAAACGCGAACTCGAAGTGATGCGAAAAGCCGCGGAGGGGCAAACGAATTCCTCCATAGCCCGCTCCCTGCGCCTGAGCGAAGCCACGGTCAAAACCTATTGGCGGCGCGTTTTCCGAAAACTCGACGCACGCGACAGAACCATGGCGGTGACCACCGCCATGGAAATGGGCATCCTTCGGGATCCCTCGGATTCGGTACCCCCCAGGGAAACCTTTCATACACCTCCGGTGAGGGACACGACCGCGGCACCACGCGGGGAATCGCCTTCCCCGGGGGGCGTCGGGAAAACGTCGGTACCGACCACCGACGCCGGTACCGCCCCCACCGACACCGCCTCCCCGGTGGGGTTCGCGGTCCGGCCCCCGGCCGCGTCGCCCCCCTCGGCCGGGGGCGTCCTCGCCGAGAAGTCACGCGTCGCTCCCGAAGGAGAATGATGTCCTCGCCCACCGGACCCCTCCCGCAACGCGAGTTGGTGCGCCTGCGTCACGCACTGCACCGCGACCCCGAAGTGGGACTCCACCTGCCGCGCACCAGGGACCGGGTGCTCGACGCCCTCGGTGATCGGGGGATGGAGGTGTCCACGGGGAAGGAGTTGACCTCCGTCACAGCCGTGGTCCGGGGTTCCCGCCCCGGGCCGGTGGTCCTGCTGCGCGCCGACATGGACGCGCTGCCGGTGACCGAACTCCCCGGGGACGACCCGACGGCGCCGGTCTCCGGAACCGAGGGGGCCGCCCACGTGTGCGGTCACGACCTGCACACCGCGATGCTGGTCGGGGCCGCCCACCTGTTGCGGGGGGCCGACTTCCCCGGGGCGGTGATCCTGATGTTCCAACCGGGCGAGGAGGGCCACGGGGGAGCGGAGTTGATGGTCCGCGAGGGGGTCCTGGAAGCCGCCGGGGAACCCCCGATCGCCGCGTACGCCCTGCACACGGTCGCCTCCATGCTGCCGCGCGGCCTGTTCGTCTCCCGCCCGGGCACCGTCCTGGGGGCGTGCGACACCCTGGAGGTGACCATGCGGGGAGCCGGTGGACACAGCGCGATGCCGCACACCGCGCGGTCGCCCGTGCCGGCCCTGTGTTCCCTGGTGGGCACCCTGCAGACCTCCGTGAACTCGTTGATCGACCCCTTCGACCCCGTCGCGGTGACCGTGACCGGCCTGCGGGCGGGCGAGGCGGACAACGCCGTCCCGACCGAGGCCCGGGCCACCCTCTCGGTGCGCTCCTGGGCGACCGCCACCCGGGACCGCCTGCGCGAAGCGCTGCCGCGACTGGCCGAGGGGGTGGCCCGGACGCACGGGGTGACCGCGGAGACGACCGTGGAACGGGGTTATCCGGTGACGACCAACGACCCGGGGGAGACGTCCTTCGCGGGCCGGGTGGTGGAGGAGGTCTTCGGCCCCGGCCGGTGGTTCGTGACGCCCCGTCCGATGCCCGCCTCGGAGGACTTCGCCTTCGTACTGGACCGCGTGCCGGGGTCCTACATCGCCCTGGGGGCCTGCCCCGCGGGGACGGATCCGAGCACCGCCGCCCCCAACCAC
>NZ_VKHS01000085.1 GCF_014141525.1 Streptomyces calidiresistens | reverse complement strand
CTCCTGGCCGGTGGTGCCAAGGATCCGATGACCAATGTTCGTCTTCTGATCGTGGGTGCGCTGAGGTCCCGGCCGGGCCATCTGTCCGAACGCGGCCGTGCCGTCTTCCTGGGGCGACAACGGCACCGTGCCGAATTCCTCGACCCCACGTGGGTGGACGGCCTCCTCGTCGATCACATCGATCGTCCGGCGGCCGATTTCGCCGCCCGCCTGGTGGACGACATGCTCGCCCAGTCCCGCCGGGTGGCGTTGGCGAAGCTGCGCATCGATCCCGCGACGGGAGGACTCACGATCTTCTCCCGGTTGCACGTTCGCGACGAAAGGTACTTCAGGACCGGCGACGAAGGGGATTCCGAGATCGGTATCCGGATCCATCAGCTGGGCTCGATGGCCGAACAGTTGGGGCTCTTCGTGAGCGAGGGCGATCACCTCGGCGTCACCCCCGCGGGACGCCCGGTCCTGGGGGTTCCCCGATGAGCGAGGTGCGGCACGAGCGATTCGCCTCTCCCCTCACGCTGTTGCGCGAGTGGGTCGAACGCCGCGACGAGCAGAGGTTGTCGGAGGCGCTCTTCCTCGGCTTCACCGTCGACCTTCCCTTCCTGGAGAAGGTCGCCCTGCCTCTCGCCCGGGGCTCGGGCGCCCGTACGGCGGTGATCGGTGACGCCGCTCAGGGGCTGTACGACCCGGTCGACGTGCGGAGGGCCGGGCGTGATTACCTGCACGGTTTCGCCACCTGTGCCGGAGCGTTCCACCCCAAGGTGGCACTTCTGATCGGGGAACGCGCCTGCCGGTTGGCGGTGGGATCCGGGAACCCCACGCTCTCCGGTTGGGGGGCCAACGAGGAACTCTGGACCGTCCTCGAGACGGAGGACGACGCGTCCCATCCTCTGTTGGCGGATCTCGCCGACTGGTTGGAGGAACTTCCCGACGTCGTCGACATGGCGCCCTGGTCCGCGGGACACCTCCGGGAGCTGGCCGGGATCCTGGCCGAGCGGTACGTGGCCGCCCCCGCCGGCTCCGAAACCGGTCCCCGGTTGCTGCACAATCTCCACCACCCCCTGCTCGACCAACTGCCGCCCGGCCCCGTCGACGAACTCCACGCCTACGCGCCGTTCATCGATCCGACCGGTCGGGCGTTGGAAAGGATCATCGGGCGGACGACCCCCCGGCGCACGCTCCTCGGTCTCCAACCCCGTTGGTCCGGCTACGACGCCGAGGCGATCCGGAAGGCGCTCCCCGATTCCTCGGCGGGGATCCGCTTCCTGGACGAGACCCGGCTGAGGCACGGCAAGTTCCTGGAATGGCGAATCGGCGACCGACGTCACAGCCTCACGGGAAGCCCCAATCTCACCGGCGCCGCCCTGTGCGCCTCCACCGCAGGGGGCGGCAACTGCGAACTCGCCGTCCTCGCGTCCGACACCGACCCCCTGCTTCCCGACGAGGGCGACCTCGTGTCTCCCGCCGAACTGCCCGACTGCACCGTCCGGTCCGTTCGCACGGGTCCCGCCGCGCCGGTCCTGCTCGGGGCGCAGACCACCGACGGGAGGCTGACCGTCGTCCTGGCGCGCGGTTGGCCCACACCCGTGGGAATCGCCTCCTCCCCGGACGGTTCACCGGGCTCCTGGACGGACATCGGCGAGGTCCCGGCGGGAGCCGAGGTCCACACCTTCCCGGATCCCGGGGCGCCGGGGGCGGCGATCCGGGCGAGCGCGCGCTCGGGCGGTACCGTCCTTCATTCCCCCGTCGTCTTCGTCCACAGCCCGGCGCACTGCGCACGGCGCCCCGACCTCGGCGACGCGCCCCGGTTGCGCCACGAGTACACGGTCGGGGAGTTGTTCACGGACGAGGGCACCGCGCGCCGTTTCGAAGCCGACATCGCGCGGCTGCGCGAGTGGATCGCCGTGACCTCCGGGCGGCAGGGGCGGGCGACGGCCGTGCCGGCGGAGTCGGGGAGAGCGGGGGACACCGACCGGTGGGAGACCTACCTCGAGGAATGCCGCCGGATGATCGGGACATCCTTGACCGAGGTGGCTTTCGACGTGTCGATGATCGACCTGCCACAGGCCCCCGTGTCGAGATGGACGGTGTCCGCGATCACCGGGCGGGAGGACGAGGACGAGGACCGGGAGGAGGAACCGCAGGAGGCGGAAGAGGCCCTCTCGGTGATCGGTGAGCCGCTCGTCCCGTACGTTCCGCCCGACCGGCGCGCGCGGTTTCGTGCCCGGGCGCGTGGCTGGGTGAGGGCTCTCGACGGTCCCTCCCGACCCTCCGGTCCCGCTTCCGGGGAGGAGGCGCGGGCGCCGCTTCCCGTCCGCCTGGCGGTGGCGGGTCTGTGCGTACGCCTGTTGGCCGCCGGTGTCTGGGACGAGGACGACCACAGTTGGCGCCGGGACCTGGAGGATCTCCTCCTCGCCCTGCCGGAGGGTGGTGCACAGCACACGGAGCCGTCCCACCCCTCGGTCCCGGGACGCCTGAACTCCGTGGTGGCCGTGGTGATGACGCTGCTGGCGCAGGATGTCACCCTCACCGGCGGAAGCGAGCACGACGTGGTGGCCGCCCGCGCGTGGCATCGCTGTCGGGAGATGGTCGCCGGGGCGAAGGCCGGGCAGGTCGAGGATCTGATGCTCGATTCGGAGCGACCGCTGGCCCGGGTCGTCCGGCGGAGCGAGGTGGAACGACTCATCGCCCTGGCGAGGGACGGGAACCCCGGGGCGGAGGTGATCGAGGAGTTCTCGGCCACGGGATGGTCGATGAGGCGCGAGGAGGGGATGTGGGAGATCGAGGGGGCCTTCGGCAACCCCCTACCGGTGGTGGGCAGGGCGGTTTCGCGACTCGGTGTCCCACCCGCGGGGAGCCTGCTCGTGAGAGCCCGTGGCAGGAGCGACCGATGGGCCTTCGCCGCGTGGGACGGGTCCCGGCTGGTCCTGATGAACGCCCCGGCCCGGGTGTGGCGTGTCTACCGGGTGGATCCGCCGGCCACCCCGGAGTCACGCTTCGCCGGTGGGGACGTATCCGCGGTACCCGGCCTCGTCGGTCGTCCCACGCCGTTGTCGGTCGGACCCCCCGAGCCCCTGAGTCGGATGCTCGCGAAAGCCGGCCTCTCCTATCCGCAGTTGATCGGACGGTTGTTCACGATCCCTTCCCCCGGGAGCTGAACCGCGCCGAGGCGTCTGTCCCGCACGTCCGCCGTCACCGCGGCCGGCCGGGGCGTGCGGATCGTGGGGGCACCCGGCGCCACGGGGACGGACGTCCCGGTCGCCCGGGGCCCCGCCTCCGGCCGTGACCCGGCCCGGGCGGGGTCGGACATGCCGCCCCGCCCGGCCCGGCCTATGCGTCGGACGCGGTGGTGGCGGGGGTCGGGGAGAGGTCCCGCGGCATCGCCGGGGGGCGTTCCACGGCACGGGTCACGGGGAGGGTGCGGCCCTCGCGGGCGGCGTCGAGGAGGGTGAGCATGGTGTCCAGGACGTGGGCTCCCAGCTCGGCCGAGGCGAGGTGGGGGCGGCCGTCACGGAGGGCGTCGGCCAGGTCGGCCAGGCCGACGCCGCGCCCGCCGGGCCGGTAGCCGGCGGCGTGCGGCAGGGGCGTCCAGGAGTCGCCCCGGCCGAGGGCGGGGGAGCCGTCGAAGAGGTTGGGGTCGGGGACGGACAGGGACCCGGCGGTGCCGTACACCTCCAGCAGGGGGAGCCGCGCGGCGTGCACGTCGAAGCTCATCGCGAGGGTGGTCAGCGCCCCGCCGGCGTGGTGCAGGACGCCGGTGACATGGGTGTCGACCTCCACGGGGAACCGGGTGCCCGCACGCGGGCCGCCGGCGACGGTGCGTTCGGCGCGCGCCCGGGAGGCGGCTCCGGTGACGCGGGTGACGGGGCCCAGCAGGTGCACGAGGGCGGAGAGGTAGTAGGGGCCCATGTCGAGCAGCGGGCCGCCACCGGGCCGGTAGTAGAACTCCGGGTCGGGGTGCCAGCTCTCGTGTCCCGGGCAGGTCATGAAGGCGGAGGCGGCGAGGGGGGTGCCGATCAGCCCGTCGTCGACGGCCGCGCGGGCGGTCTGGAGGCCGGTGCCCAGGACGGTGTCCGGGGCGCAGCCGACCCGCAGCCCGGCGGCCCGGGCGCGGGCGAGGATCGCGTCGGCGCCCTCTCGGTCGGCGGCCAGCGGTTTCTCGCCGTAGACGTGCTTGCCCGCCTCCAGCGCCGTCAGGGACACCTCGGCGTGGGCGGCGGGAACGGTGAGGTTGAGAACGACGTCCACGTCCTCGCGGGCCAGCAGCTCGGCGAGGGAGCCGGCGACGGCGACGTCGTCGCCGGCCTCCTCGGCCAGCCGGCGGGCACGGTCGGGGTCGAGGTCCGTCACGGCGGTCAACCGCGGGCCGTGCGGGGGGTCGCCGCCGAGGGGGTCACCCGGGCGCCGGAGATCGCGCAGGGCGGTCAGGGTGGTGAGGTAGGCGCGGCTGATGTTGCCGGCGCCGACGATGCCGACGTTCAGCGGGAGGCCCACAGCATCCCCCTCTCGGTGACGGTGCGCACCCCGGGCACGTCGAAGTCGTCCGGTTTGTGGCCGATGGTGGAGACGAAGACCCGGCCCAGCCCCCGCCGTCTGGTCCACACGGCGGGGATCGTGACCGGGCGCGGAAGGGTCTCGTCGGCCTCGAAGGTCGTGGTGGCCAGGACGTCGTTCAGCGGATCGGTGGCCACCCAGTACTGCTCCGTGTGCACCTCGAAGGCACCGAGCCCGGCGATGACCGGGTGGTCGGCGAAGGTGTCGACGGGGTCGATGCGGTGGGTGGAGAACTCGGGCGGGTGCATCAGGAACTGGCCCCCGGTCAGCAGTTGGTAGTCGAGGTCGCCGCGGAAGGAGTCGACGATGCCGCCGTGCCAGCCGGCGAACCCGGTCCCGGCGTGGACGGCCGCGACCAGGTTGGCGCATTCCTTCCGGGTGATCTCGCCCATGGTCCAGCACTGGACGATCAGGTCGGTCGAGGCCAGCAGTTCGGTGTCCTCGTAGACCTCCAGTTCCTCGGCCGTCGTGACGTGGAAGCCGTGGCGGCGGAGGAAGGGGAGGAACAGGTCGGTGGCCTCGATCGGGCTGTGCCCCTCCCAGCCGCCCCGTACCACCAGGGCCCGCCGGGTCGGTCGGTCGGTCCCGGGGCGGCTCGTGGCCGTGGGGTCCGTGTGGTCCGTGTGGTCCGTCACCCCTTGAACGCTCCTTCCATGATGCCGGCGACCATGCGCCGGCCGACGAAGACGAACAGCACCAGCAGGGGCAGGGTCGCGAGGAAGGACCCCGCCATGGCCAGTCCCAGGTCGATGTCGTAGTTGTTCTGGAGGGCCTTGATGGCGATCTGAACGGTGAAGTTGTCGGGCGACTTCAGGACCACGAAGGGCCACAGGAAGTCGTTCCAGGCGGTGACGTAGCTGAACAGTCCCAGGACGAACGCCGCGGGGCGGACGATCGGGAAGGCGATGCGCCAGAAGATCTGCCAGGTGTTGGCGCCGTCGATCCGGGCGGCCTGCATCAGCTCGTCGCTCAGGGTAACGGACAGGTGTTGCCGGATCCAGAAGATACCGAACGCGCTGACCAGCAGCAGCCCCGGCACGATCACCGCCTGGAGGCTGTCGACCCAGCCCAGCTCGGAGACGATCAGGTACTGCGGGATGATCGCGAGCTGCATCGGCACGGTCATGGTGAGCACCAGCAACAGGAACAGCGTGTCGCGACCGCGGAAGTTCAGTTTGGCGAAGGCGAAGCCGGCCAGCGAGCACATGACGGCGTGTCCGATGCCGATGCAGCCGGCCACGACCACGCTGTTGATCATGGAACGGAGGAACGGCACCGTGCTGAAGACCAGGTCGATGCGGTCGGGCAGGTTGCCGCCGGGGATGACCGCCGGCGGCATCTGGTTGGCGGTGGCCGTGTCGGTGGAGGCGACGACGAACATCCAGTACAGCGGGAAGATGCAGACGAACGTCGCGAACACCAGCAGGGCGTAGGCCCACCAGGGGACCCGCCCCGGGGAACGGGGACGGCGTGCCGGTGGTGACCGGCGTGCCACCGGGGGTGTGGTGGTCGTCATCATCGCTCCGAGCGGATACGGGTGGACAGCAGGTAGTTGATCAGCGCGATGACGACGATCATGGCGAACAGCGCCACGCCGATGGCCGCCGCGTAGCCGAACTCATAGCCCCCGAAGCCCTGTTCGTAGAGGAAGAGGGTCAGGGTCTGGCACTCCCGGGTCGGCCCGCAGGTGAGCGGGGTGGCCCTCCCGGCGAGCAGTGGCTCGGTGAAGATCTGCAGGCCGCCGATCGTCGAGGTGACGACGGTGAAGATGATGATCGGCCGCAGGGAGGGGATCGTGATGTGCCAGAACTGCTTCAGGCCCCCGGCACCGTCGACCGCCGCGGCCTCGTAGGTCTCGCGGGGGATGGCCTGCAGGGAGGCCAGGTAGAGCAGGGTGGTGTAGCCGAACCAGCGCCAGGCGACCATGGTGGCGATCATCACGTGGCTGGCGCCGGTCGACTGGAGGAAGTTGATCGGTCCGACGCCGACCAGGCCGAGCAGCCAGTTCAGCAGGCCGTAGTCCCGGTCGAACATCTGGGCGAAGACGATCGTCGTCGCGGCCACCGAGGTGATGTAGGGCACCAGCATCGTCATGCGGAAGAAGCCCGAGAAGCGCAGCCGCGCGTGGTTGAGCAGGTGCGCCAGGAGCAGCGCGGCCAACAGTTGGGGCACGGTGGACAGGAACCAGATGCTGAGCGTGTTGCGGGTGGCGTTCCAGAACCGCCCGTCATCCCACAGGCGGGTGAAGTTGTCGAAGCCGATGAAGGTCTGGTCGCCGATGGGGTTCCAGTCGAACAGGGCGATGTAGAAGGTGAACAACAGCGGGAAGAGACCGAACACCGCGAAGAGCAGGAAGAACGGCGCGATGTAGGTGTAGGGCGCGATCCGTTCGGCGAGTCGGTGCCGGACCGGCCTCGGCCCGTCCGCCCCCGCCGCGGCCCCCTTCGGGGCCGTCGGCGGGAGGGAGGACCTCGGCCCCGACAGGGTGCGTGTACTCACGGATTCCTCACTGCCCGATGGCGGTGCGGATGTTGGCCAGCGCCGTGTCCCAGGCCTCCGCGGGGTCGGCGCCCCCCTGTTCGACGGCGGTGAGGGCGTTGAGGAACTCGTTGCCTATGGTGGCGCTGTCCGGGCCGATCAGGAACGGCTCCAGCCCCAGCAGCGAGTCGGTGTAGATGGTGCCGATGGGCGCGTCCGAGAAGAACGGGTCGGTGTTCGCGGTCAGGTCCTCGTCGCCGTAGACCTCGGGGGTGGTGGGCAGGGCGCCGGAGTCGAGGAAGTGCTCCAACTGTCCTTCGGGCGACTGCATCTCGCTGATGTAGCCCCAGGCGGCCTCGGGGTTGGCGGCCTTCGCCGGGATCGCGAGGTAGCTGCCGCCCCAGTTGCCGGCGCCACCGGGGATGGTGGCGACGTCCCAGTTGCCCTCGGTGTCCGGCGCGTTGCTGCGGATGCTGTTGAGCATCCAGGAGGGTGCGGCCACCACCGCGTAGGCGCCCTGCTGCATCCCGGCGCTCCACCCCTCGGTGAACGAGGCCTGCCCGGCGGAGATGTCGGCGGCGATGGCGTCGAGCGCCAGGTCGAAGGCGTCCCTGACCTCCTGGTTCGTGTCGTGGATCAGCTCGCCGTCGGCGTCGTAGTACTTCTGCGACACCTGGTTGACGGCCTGGTAGAAGACACTGGTGGGGGCGTTGTCGATGAAGGCGTTGCCGGTGGCCTCGGTGTACTGCCGGCCCACCTCGATGAAGTCCTCCCAGGTCGGCCACAGCGCGCCGACCTCGTCCCGGTCGGTCGGCAGGCCGGCCTCGGCGAACAGGTCGGTGCGGTAGGCGACGGCCATGCCGCCGACATCGGTGGGGATGCCGATGATCGAGCCGTCCCGGGCGACGCTCTGGTTGATCACCCAGTCCAGGTAGTCGTCCTTCATCTCGTCGGCGCCGAACTCCCGCAGGTCGTGGAAGTTCTGCGGCTGCTCCACGAACCGCGGCAGGTCATCGCCCTGGATGAGAACGAGGTCGGGGACCTTGCCGCCGGCCAGCGCGGTCGTCAGCGCCTGGGCGGTCTCCTGGGTGGTGCCGACCTCCGTCAGCTTCACCGTGACATCGGGGTTGGCCTCCTCGTACTTCTCGACGGCGGCCTTCTGGTTGATGCCGGAGAACGACCAGAACTCGAACGAGTTGCCGTCGCCACCGGACGAGGAGTTGCCGCCGCATCCGACCGCGGCGAGGCCGAGTGCCGTGGCGAGGACGATCGGGGTGACACGTCTGCGGGAGAAGCTCTTGGTCATCGAAACGCCTTTGTCTACGAAAATTTCCGGAGCAACTACGAAACAATCACGTGGCCGGAAACGGTAAGAACGTTCGCCACCTCCGTCAAGAGGTGCGTCGTCATGTCACGGCGTCATAACACGACTCCGGGGAGTATGGGCGGGTGTGGACGGGGGGTGATTTCAGCCCCTGTCGAACACTCCGTCCCGGTGGGCCACGGGGGTGACGGCGTCAAGACGATTCGATGGTTTCGGTAAAGTCTTGAAAAGTTTCTTGGTCTTCGGGGCGGCGGGATGCCTCCGGGAGGGACCCCGGGACGCCCTCCGGGAGGCTGTATAACCGAACATTTCCCATCAAAGAGGATGAGCGGTCGCGTTATAGTGCCGTATGACCTCTGCCCACAACAGCATCAAGGGCGACGAAGCTTCCGGCGGGCCGCTGACTCTCGCGGAGATCGCCAAACGCACCGGCGTCTCGGTCGCCACGGTGTCCAAGGTCGTCAACGGGCGGGACAACATCGCTCCCGGGACACGGGAACTCGTCGAGGGCGCCATCCGCCGCCACGGCTACCGGCGGCAGAAGCGCGGCGGGCGCCCGGCCCCGCTGCTGGAGCTCGTCTTCCACGAGTTGAACGGCCTGTACGGGGTCGAGATCTTCCACGGGGTCCAGCGGGTCGCCCGCGAGCACGGCCTGGCGGTGGTGGTCACCGAACTGCAGGGCCGTCAGGTGCCGGGCCGCGACTGGGTCGAGGACGTCCTGGCCCGCCGCTCCACCGGCGTCATCACCGTGTGCTCGGGCCTCACCGAGGACCAGAACCACCGGCTGCGCAGCCGCGGCGTCCCCTATGTGCTCGTCGATCCCACCGGCGCGCCCGGCCACGACGCCGCCTCGGTGGGCGCGGGCAACTGGAACGGGGGGCTGTCGGCCACCCGTCACCTGATCGAACTCGGTCACCGCCGCATCGCGGTGATCACCGGCGCGGAGGGGGTGCTCGCCGCCCGGGCCCGGCTCGACGGTTACCGCGCCGCCCTGGACATGGCGGGCATCCGCCCCGACCCCGACCTGATCCGCATCGGCAACTTCCAGATCGCCGACGGCCTCGCCCACACCCGCCGGCTGCTGTGCCTGCCCGATCCGCCCACCGCCGTCTTCGCCTCCAACGACCACGAGGCGATCGGCGTGTACCAGGCCGCCGCCGAGGCGGGGCTGCGCATCCCCCGGGACCTCAGCGTCGTCGGTTTCGACGACCTGCCCACCGCCGAGTGGATCGTCCCGGCCCTCACCACCGTCCGGCAGCCCCTCCGCGAGATGGGGGGTCAGGCCACGACGATGCTGCTCACCCTGGCCCGCGGCGAAACCCTGCCGGTGGACCGCATGGAACTCTCCACCCGGCTCGTCGTGCGCGACAGCACCGCGCCCCCCGTCCCCCGGGGATGATCGGAGCCCGTCCTCCCGCCACCCCGGGCGGCGGGAGGACGGGCCCCGTCGGCCACGAGGGGGCCGGGGCCCCGGAAACGGAAAAGACCCCGGCGCGGCCGGGGTCCTCGATGGTGTCCGAGGGGGGACTTGAACCCCCACGCCCGATAAAGGGCACTAGCACCTCAAGCTAGCGCGTCTGCCATTCCGCCACCCGGACAGGTGTTCCGCCGCCGACCCGACGGTGTTCCGCGCGGTGTCGTGGCGACGTGTTCACCATACCAAGTCCCCGGGGGTGCTCTCACCCGCGTTCCCCCCGGTCGGTGCCGGGGGCGAGCAGACCGTGCTCCAGCGTGCCGATGACCAGGTCCAGTGCCCGCTGCCGGGCCGTGGTCCCCTCCCGCACCGCCTCCCACCCGGCCGAGAGCAGGTACCACAGGCAGCGCACGAACCAGTCGGCGTCCACGCCCGGCGCGATGACCCCCTCCCGCTGTCCGCGCATGAAGAGCGCCCCGACCGGGGCGTGGATCCGTTCCCATCGGTCGGCGTCCCAGTCCCCCTCCTCGTCGGTCCGGTTCTCCGTGAACAGCAGGCTCATCACCGGACCCAGGTCGAACATCGCCCGCACCAGGCGCCGCAGCGCCTCCACGGGCGTCCCGCGCTCCGGCTCGGCCTCGGCGAAGGCACGGACGGTGAGCACGAAGGCCTCCTCGTCCAGGGCCCGGAGCAGAGCGGGGCGGTCGGCGTAGTAGCGGTGCAGGGTGCTGCGGCCCACGCCCGCGAGACGGGCGATCTCGGACATCGGCGCGGTGCGGTCCGCGGTCCAGGCCGTCACGGCCGCGTCCAGGATCGCGCGACGGGTGCGCTCCGTGGTGCCGGGCGACCGGGGGGCTCCGGCACCGGGAGGGGGGCTCTCCGACATGGGAGAAGGATAGGGCGTGTATTACGGTGGAGCGTCTACGACCCACTGTGGGACACTCTGTCCCATGACCGAACCGGCGACCGTTCCCGACGAGACCACGGGGGGATCCGGGGCACCGATGGTGCTGCGACCGCCCCACCACCGAATCCTGCGACGCGCCGTCCCCTGGTGGACCCTGCGCTCCCTGGTCGGATTCCTCCCCCTGATCGGCGGTGCGGCCCTGCTGTACGCGATGTGGGAGGGCGGCCGGGTGTGGAGCGGCCCCCTCCTCGTCGGCCTCGTCGTGCTGTGCGTGCTCCGTACCGCCGTCGTCCCCTCCTGGCGATACGCCGTGCACCGGTGGGAGATCGCGGAGGAGGCCGTCTACGCGGCGAGTGGCTGGTTCGTGCGCGAATGGCGGATCGCTCCCATATCCCGCATCCAGACCGTGGACACCTCGCGCGGTCCGCTGGAGCAGGTGATGGGACTGAGCACGCTCGTGGTCACCACGGCCTCCTCCAGCGGGGCCGTGCGCATCCCCGGCCTCGACCCGGAGGTGGCCCGGGAGGCCGCCGACCGGCTGACCGAGATCACCCGCCGCACCCCCGGGGACGCGACATGAGCGCCGGGGCGGAGCGGGGGAGCGGCACCGCCGCGACCGGTGACCCGGCCGTCCCGCCACCGGCCCGGCCGGGGCCCGCCGGGGACGGGGCGTCCTGTGCCGGGGGCACCCCGCGGTGTGCAACTCGTCGATGAAGGTGACGATCCGCCCCTCGCTCGCCTTGATCTCGGCGAGGCTTCGTTCTCCTCCGAGGGATCCAC
>NZ_VKHS01000849.1 GCF_014141525.1 Streptomyces calidiresistens | reverse complement strand
ACGGGACAGCTTCTCTCCTCCTTCCCCTGCTTTCCCCGTCCTTTCTCCCGTTTTCGCGCACCCTCGCCGGAATCCGGGGTTTCCACCCGATGCCGGCGATCCCGGGTATTTGCCGTGAAGTGACCGAATGCACCCCGAGTTCCCTTTCGTCGCCCCCACCTCGCTTTGCTAACCTGCGACGAGTCGGGCCCGGGGCGTCGGTCGGCACGGCACCACCGAAGAGCGCCCGTCCGGGACCGGCCCACCCGCCATCCGCCCGAGGGAGATCCGTGTCGCACGCGCCGCCACCACCCGCCGAGCCGCCTCGCATACCGGAGCGCCCTCCGTGGGACCCGCCCGGCGCGGAGCCGGCGACCCCGGGCGACGCCGGTGATCCCGGGCGACGCCCCGGCGCACTGGAGCGGTTCGCCGCGATTCCCCGTCCCGCCGTCATCGGCGGCGTGGTGGTTCTGGCCATCGGCGGGGCGCTGCTGACCGGCTCCCTGATCGGGGGCGACACCATCGCCCCCGAGACCACCGTCAACGGCGTGGACATCGGCGGGCTCACCCCGGCCGCCGCCGAGGAGCGGCTGGCGGACGAACTGGGCCCCGTCGCCGACGCGCCCATCGAGATCGTCATCGCCTCCCCGGACGGCTCCGGTGGGGGGTCCGAGCCCCTCGAGGTGGACCCGACGGCCGCCGGGCTCGCGCCCGACTTCGCGGCGACCGTGGAGCGGGCCGATCGCCCCAGCCTGCTGGGGCGCCTCCTGGGGCGCACGGGCGGCGAGGTGGACCCCGTGGTGACCGTGGAGGAGGAACTGGCCCGCGAGGAGCTGACCGCGCTCGGCGAGGAGGGCGGCACCGAGCTGCGCGAGGGCGCCATCTCCTTCGAGGACGGCGAGCCCGTGGTGACCGAGCCGGTCGCCGGCACCGCCCTGGACGTGGACGGGGCGCTGCGGGAGATCCGGTACGCCTACCTCAACGACTCCGTCGAGCGACCCGTCGAGTTGCCGGTGGAGCAGGCACAGCCGTTGACCGACGAGGCGGAGATCGAGCGGGCCCTGCGCGAGTTCGCCGAGCCCGCGATGTCCGCCCCGATCACCCTGACCGCCGGCGGGGAGAGCGTGTCGGTGTCCCCGGCCGTGCTCGGGAACCACCTGCGCATGGAGGCGGACGGGGACGGCACCCTGGTGCCGGAGTTCGACGGGGCGGCCCTGGCCGGGGACCCGGCCTTCACCTCCGCCACCGACGGGATCGTCCAACAGCCGCGCGACGCCGTGCTGGGGCTGGACGGGGAGAACGTGGTGGTCCGCGAGGACGCCCGGATCGGCCGCGAACTGGACGCCGAGCGTCTCACCGACACGATCCTGCCCCTGCTCACCGAGGAGGGGTCGGCGCGCTCCGCCGAGGCCCCCGTCAACGAGGTCGAACCGCGGCTGACCGCCGACAACCTGGACGAGTTGGGCATCACCGAACAGATGTCCTCGTTCACCGTCAACTTCGACCCGGCGCCCTACCGGATCACCAACATCGGGCGGGCGGCCGAGCTGATCAACGGCTCCTTGGTGATGCCGGGTGAGATCTGGAGCTTCAACGAGACGGTCGGGGAGCGGACCGAGGAGAACGGCTTCGTCGAGGGCATCATCATCCTCGACGACCAGTACCAGACCGCCGCGGGCGGCGGTGTCTCGGCCGTGGCGACGACGATGTTCAACGCCGTCTTCTTCGCGGGCGTGAAACCGGTGGAGTACGGGGCGCACTCCTTCTACATCGAGCGCTACCCCGAGGGGCGGGAGGCCACCGTGGCCTGGGGCCACCTGGACAACCGCTTCGAGAACGACTCCGGCAACGCCGTCTACATCCTGGCGAGTTCCACGGACACCTCGGTGACCATCACCTTCCTGGGCACGAAGAAGTACGACGAGATCGAGTCGGTCACCGGGCCCCGGACCAATGTGGTGGAGCCGGGCACCCGCGAGGCCGTGGCGGACGACTGCGTGCCGCAACCACCGCTGGAGGGCTTCGACGTCGAGGTCGAGCGGGTGTTCAAAAACGGCGGCGAGGAAGTGAAGCGGGAGTCCTACCGGACCCGTTACACCCCGCGTGACGAGGTGGTCTGCGAGGACTCCGGCGGCGCGCCCGGTGACGCGGCGGAGGCCGCGGCCGACGGCGAGGCAGCCGAGGCCGAGGAGTGAGTTCCCGGGGGCCGGGCGGTCGATGAAC
>NZ_VKHS01000848.1 GCF_014141525.1 Streptomyces calidiresistens | reverse complement strand
CTTCCGCCCCGCCCGTCCGGCCGTCGGCCCCGCCAGACAGCGAGAGAAACCCCATGACACTCCGGCTCTCCGGCCTCCACAAGACCTTCGGTGACTTCACCGCCGTCCACCCCCTGGACCTCACCATCCCCGAGGGGTCCTTCTTCGCCCTGCTGGGGGCCTCCGGGTGCGGGAAGACCACCACGCTGCGCATGATCGCGGGGCTGGAGGAGCCCACCGGCGGCGCCGTCCTGCTCGGGGACCGGGACATCACGGCCCTGCCGCCCCACCGCCGGCCGGTCAACACCGTCTTCCAGAGCTACGCGCTCTTCCCCCACCTGGACGTCTTCGAGAACGTCGCCTTCGGCCTGCGCCGGCGCGGGGAGCGCGATCCGCGCAAACGGGTCGAGGAGATGCTGGAGCTGGTGCAGCTCGGCCCGCTGGCCCGCCGCCGGCCCCGCCAACTGTCGGGCGGCCAACAGCAGCGGGTCGCGCTGGCCCGCGCCCTGATCAACCACCCGCGGGTGCTGCTGCTCGACGAGCCGCTGGGCGCCCTGGACCTGAAGCTGCGCCGACAGATGCAACTGGAGCTCAAGCGCATCCAGACCGAGGTCGGCATCACCTTCGTGCACGTCACCCACGACCAGGAGGAAGCCATGTCCATGGCCGACACCGTGGCGGTGATGTACGGCGGTCGGGTGGAGCAGCTCGGCACCCCCGCCGACCTGTACGAGCACCCCCGCAGCACCTTCGTCGCCAACTTCCTGGGCACCTCCAACCTGATCCGCGCCGAGGTCACCGGTACCTCCCCGGACGGCGGGCGGGACGGCGACCTGATCGAGCTGTCCACCGCGGGCGGGCCCCTGCGGCTGCCCTCCGGCCGGTGCGCGGGCGAGCCGCGCACCGGGGGTCGGCTGTTGGCAGGGGTGCGTCCGGAGAAGATCTCCCTGGTCCCCGCCGAGGACGGCCACACGGTGCCGTCCGACCGCAACCGCCTGACCGGTCGCATCGCCCTCGCCGGCTACCTGGGCGTCTCCCACCAGTACGTCGTGGAGAGCCCCGCCGCCCCCGGCCTGTCGGTCTACCGCCAGAACACCGAGCACGACCCCCGGCTGACCCCCGGCGCCGAGGTGGTCCTGCACTGGAACCCCGCCCACACCTTCGGGCTCGACGCCGACCAGGACATCGAGGCCGGCACCGGGGAGGCCGCCGTATGACCCCGCCCGCACTCCTGCACCCCGGCGGCCCCGGCGGCACCCCGCCGCCCGCCGTCCCGCCGGACCCCGACGGCGCGCCACCCCCCGCGGCCCGCTCCCGCCGTGGCCGGTACACCGCCTACTGGCTGCTGCTGCCCGCGGCACTGTGGCTGGCGCTCTTCTTCGTGGCGCCGCTGTTCTACCAGGCGTCGACCTCGCTGCAGACCGGCTCCCTGGAACGCGGCTACACCCTCACCTGGCACTTCGCCAACTACTCCGACGCGCTGACCGCCTACGGCGGGCACTTCCTGCGCTCCTTCGGCTACGCGGCCGTGGCGACCGTGCTGTGTCTGGTGATCGGCTACCCGATCGCGTACCTGATCGCCTTCCGCGCCGGCCGGTGGCGGGGACTGCTGCTGGTCCTGGTCATCGCCCCGTTCTTCACCAGCTTCCTGATCCGCACCCTCGCCTGGAAGACGATCCTGTCCGACAGCGGCCCGGTGGTCTCCCTTCTCGGCTCGCTGGGCGTCCTGGACGTCACCTCCTGGCTCGGGCTGACCTCCGGGGACCGGGTGCTGGCCACCCCGCTGGCCGTCATCTGCGGCCTGACCTACAACTTCCTGCCCTTCATGATCCTGCCGCTGTACGCCTCGCTGGAACGGATCGACCCGGCGCTGCGCGAGGCCTCCCGGGACCTGTACGCGGGGGCCGCGACCACCTTCCGGAAGGTGGTCTTCCCGCTCTCGCTGCCCGGTGTGGTCGCCGGGACGCTGCTCACCTTCATCCCCGCCTCCGGCGACTACATCAACGCCCAACTCCTGGGGTCGCCGAACGAGCAGATGGTCGGCAACGCCATCCAGAAACAGTTCCTCAACGTCCTGGACTACCCGACGGCCGCCGCCATGTCCTTCATCCTCATGGCCCTGATCCTGATCATCGTCAGCGTGTACATGCGCCGCACCGGAACCGAGGAGCTGGTCTGATGGGCACCGCCCCCGCCCCGGCCGCGTCGGCCGGATCCACCGAACCC
>NZ_VKHS01000847.1 GCF_014141525.1 Streptomyces calidiresistens | reverse complement strand
AGAATGGGTCTAGGCTCGGGGCGTGACGGAGCTCACCGAACGGGCGGTGGACCCGGCCGGACACCGGCGGCCGGGGAACACGGGGGCCGGCGCGCCCCCCGCGCCCGCCCCCGTGTTCCTCGGCCGCCGGCGGGAGCTGACGGGCCTGCGCGCCGATGTCGGGCGTGCCGGCCTGGACACCATGGCCGGTCGTCCCTCCTCCCGCGCCCGGGTGCTGCTGATCGCCGGCCGCCCGGGCACCGGGCGGACCGCCCTCGCCCGCGAGTTCGCCCGCCGGTTCCGTGCCGACGGGGGCTGTCCCGACGGCGTCCTGCGGACCGTGCTCACCGAGCCGGGCGGCGACCCGGTGCCCGTGGAGCGCGCCGCCCGGGAGCTGCTCGGGGCCCTGGGCGCCCCCGCCCCACCGGGCGCGGACGCGGAC
Source organism: Streptomyces calidiresistens (assembly GCF_014141525.1). Classification (GTDB taxonomy): domain Bacteria; phylum Actinomycetota; class Actinomycetes; order Streptomycetales; family Streptomycetaceae; genus Streptomyces; species Streptomyces calidiresistens. The sequence continues at coordinate 1,786 of NZ_VKHS01000847.1, read as the reverse complement.
GAGAGCTGCGAGGCGCTGCGCGCCGTTCTGGCGGACCGACGTGTCCTGCTGATCCTCGACGACGCGGCGAGCGCCGAGCAGGTGGCCGAGCTGATCCCGGACGGTCGGGGGTGCACGGTGCTCGTGGTGGCCCGCGGCCCGCTGACGGGGGTGGCCGACGTGCGGCCGTGCACGGTGGGAGCGCTGGATCAGCACGCGGCCCTGCGACTGTTGGCCCGCGGCGCGGGCTCCACCCGGATCACCGTCGATCCCCGGGCCGCCGAACGTCTGGCCGAGGCCTGTGCCCACCTGCCCGCGGCGCTCCTGCTCGCCGCCGGCTGGCTCGCCGCCCACCCCGACGCCGCCGTCGCACGGGCGGCGCGGGCGATGACCGCCCCCCCACCCGGGGTCGCGGACCCGGGCGACCCGGTCGAAGGGGGGAGCGAGGCCGGTGCCGGGACCCCGGTCGAGCCGGGGGACGGGCCGCTGGAGCGGGCCTTCCACCTCGCCCTCTCGGCCCTCCGGCCCCCGGCCGCCCGGGTCCTGCGGCTGCTCGTGCTGGCCCCGGCGGGCCTGGTGGACGCGCACACCGCCGCCGCCCTGGCCGGGTGCTCGGTCGGCGCGGCCCGCCGGGCGCTGCGGGGATTCGCCCTGCTGGGGCTGGTGCGGCCGGTGGACCCGCCGGAACGGACGGCCTCGCCCGACGCGTCCTCCGGGGGGACCGGCGCGCCCGGCGCCGGGGGCGGCGCGGGGGACCCGTGGCCGCTGTACGAGGTGCCCGGCTGCCTGGATCCGTTGCTGCGGGACCTGGTGCGCCGGCACGAGCGACCGGCCGACGTCCTGCTGGCCCGGGCCCGGGTGCTGGAACGCACCGTGCGCCGGTTGGTGGCCTGTCGGGCGGCCGGGGAGCCGGAGGGTTCCCCGGCCCGGGAGCGTTCCGCGGCCCTGCCCTCCACGCTGCGGTTCTCCTCCCGGGAGGAGGCGGCCCGATGGCTGACCGACCGGCTGCCGAGTCTGTCCGCCTCGGCCCGGCTGGCGGTGGCGGACGGAGAGCTGGACACCCTTGCCCGACGACTGATCGCCGCCCTGGCCGCCGCGCTGACCGTCCACCGCGGTGAGGACGGGGCCGCCCCGGAGCTGTACCACCTGCACGAGCTGATGCTGGGAGTGGCCGAGCGGCAGGGGCTGGACGGTGAGCGGGCCGCGGCCCTGCTCGATCTCGGGGACCTGGACCTCGCGACCGGCCGCGCCCGGCAGGCCCTGGAACGCTACCGGGCGGCTCTGGACGCGCTGCGCGGCCTCGGGGGCCCGGGGACGCCCCCCCCCGTGGGACGGGCACTGGAGTCGATCGCCGGCGCCCACGCCGAACTGGGGGACCCGCAACGGGCCGCCGACTGGTACGGCCGGGCGCTGTCCCGGGCCCAGGCGACGGGCGACCGGGACGCCGAGGCGCGGCTGCACGGTGTGCTGGGGCAGGCGCACGCCCTGACCGGGGAGTGGCGCCCGGCACTGCTGTCCTGGAGGGCGGCCGCGGCCGTCCACCGACGGCGGGGGGACCCCCGTGGGCACGCGGCGGCCCTGGCGGAGGTGGCCCGCGTGCGCGGGTGCGCGGGGGAGTTCGAGGAGGCGTTGCGGGCGGGTTACGACGCGTTGCGGGCGGCCCGGGCGGCGGGGGATCGGCGTCTGGAGGGAAGGGTGCGGCTGCGGCTGGCCGATGACGCGCAGCGGTTGGGCCTGCCCGCCGACGCCCGGGCGCACCGTCGGGCGGGGGAGGCGCTGCTGCGCGGGGGAGGACCGGCGGACGGGG
>NZ_VKHS01000846.1 GCF_014141525.1 Streptomyces calidiresistens | reverse complement strand
GGGGCGACAACGCCGCGCCGTCGCCCCGCCCACCCCCTGAACTACTCCCTTCGAGTGAACCCCCGGAGGAGCGGTCCCGCACCCCGGGCGGCCGGGACCCGGCCGCGGGGCCACGACCCGGCGGGGTTCCGCCCGGCCCGGGGCATCAGTCGAACCAGCGGGCCACCGAGAGTTCGGCGGTCCGCGAGGGGTCCTCCAGCAGGGCGGCGAGTTCGAACCGCCGCGACCAGCGACCGGCGGCCCGGGCCAACCCGGCGGCCAGGCCCTCCACGGTGGCTGCGTGCACGACGCCGTCGCACAGGCGCCAGTCCAACTCGACCCCGGCCACCACCAGTTCCTCGTGCTCGCGGTACCGGTCGGGGGTGTCGGGGCCCAGGAGGGCGCGGGCGGCGGCGGGTACCTCCCGCTCCTCCCCGGCGTCCGCCGGGACGGCGGCCCCACCGGCGAGGGCGGTGCCCAGCAGGGGTACCTCCAGCAGCACGCCGAGGGCGGCGGCCCGGCGCGGATCGCAGGGCAGCAGGGGGCGTCCGGCGGCGAGCGGCAGCAGGTCGGGGGCGTCGGCGACCAGCGCCTCCCCCGCCGGCACGACGACGCTCCGGGCCCCGGTGTCGCCGCCCGCCCCGTCGCCGAGGACGACGGCGCGCAGTTCGTCGGGGAGGGTGACCTCCTCCGGGTCCAGTTCGGCGAGAAGCGTGTAGAGGCCGTGCAGTCGGGTGGGGTCCACCTCCCGGTCGGGGTCGGCGAGGCGGGAGAGCAGCTCCGCGGCGCCGCCCGGCTCGTCGAGGAGCGCGGCGGCGGTGGTGCGCACCCCCAGCGCACGCAGCACGCGTTCGTCCACGCCGGCGGTGTGCCCGGCGTCCACGGTGTCGTAGAGGTCGATGAGCAGGGGGTCCCCGTCGGGGGTGCGCAGCCCGGCGGGGCGTCGGCCGCCGAGGACCGGGGCGCCGCGCAGCCACCACGCCGTGTAGGGGCGGGTGGTCTCCACGGTGCCGTCGGGCATGCGCACCCGGACCGGGCGGGTGAGGGCGTCGCGCAGCGGGGGTTCGGAGAGCTGGGCGAGGGCGAGCGGCCAGCGGTCGTCGTCCACCAGTTCCAGGTCGCGCACGCCCATGACCTCGCCGGCGACCGGGGGCAGAGGGGTGTCGGGGAGATCGTCCAGGGCGTCCTCGCACCACACGTCCACGGCGTCGAGCAGGCCGAGGTCGTCGGGTTCGGGGTAGCCGGGGTCGCGGCGGTCCTCGGGGACGAGTTCGTCCGGATCGAGGACGACGTCCTCGGCGCGGTGCAGCGCGAAGCGGGCCTGCACGCCCACGGCGGCGAGCGGCCCCTCCCCCCAGCGCTCGACGAGTTCCGGGTCGCACAGCGGGAGTTCGCCGTCGCGGATGACGGCGTGGAAGGGGCTGCCGGGCAGGACGAGTTCGCCGGCGGGGGTGGGTTCGGCGTCCTCGTCGGGGAGGGCGAGGGCGGCCAGCCAGGGCAGTTCGCCGGGCTCGATCCCGGCCGCGCGGACCAGGTCGAGGACGATGTCGGCCAGTTCCGGGGCGCGCAGCGGGCCGGCGGCATCGCCGTCGTCACCGTCGAGGGGGTCCGCCAGGGGGTCGCCGAGCGGGTCGTCCTCCATCGAGGCGGCGACGGCGGCCCGCACCCGGGGGGTCTCCAGCACGGCGCGCGGCGTGGCGGGGACGGCGCCGAGCTTCTCCAGCAGTGGGTGGACGGCCCCGGGGTGGGCGACGCGCAGGCCGAGACGGGCCAGACGGGCGGGCACCGGGCCGGTTCCCGGGTCGGGGTCCCCGGGCCCGTGGCCGTCCCCGGGGCGGGTGTCCCCGGCGGGGAGGGGCAGCAGCACGCCGCGCGGGCCGATGGCGGGACGTCCGTCGGCGAGCGGCACGGGCAGGCCGGTGAGCAGGTCGGGGTCGGTGCCGGCGAGCGCGTCGTACAGGTTGTGCCACCAGGACGGCGGCCGGTCGGCGGCGGCGACCCGGTCGATGGCCTCGCCCAGCGGGATGCGGGAGACGCCGAGCAGGCGCAGCGCGGGCCGGTGCTCCAGGCCGGCCGGGAGCAGGTTCGGGAAGAGGTCGGCGAGCACGGCCACGGTCCGCGCGCCGGCGCCCTCGACGAGTTCCGCCCGGGAGGGGCGCAGCGCCCGGGGGGTGTCCCCGTCGGTTCCCGCCGCGTCCGCCTCGGCGGGGGCCCCGGTGGGGTCGGGGGC
>NZ_VKHS01000845.1 GCF_014141525.1 Streptomyces calidiresistens | reverse complement strand
CCCCGGCGGGGGGCGCCGGGTGCGGGCGGGGACGGTCGACGGCGGTCACCACGACGCCCCCGGGTGGCTGCGGTGCAGGTGCTGCATCTCGGCGAGCATCCGCCCGAACGGCTCGGTGTGCAGGCCCTGTCGGCCGGCACCGGCGGCCCAGGCGTCCCGGTCGGGGACCGTTTCGGCGTCGGGGAGGTCCAGGCGGGCCTCCTCCAGGACGGCGCCGACGCGCCGCAGCCAGTCCTCCCGGTGGGCGGCGGGGTCGATCAGGCCGGCGGGCAGGCCCTCGATCGGCTCGAACAGCTCCCCGGTGTACCGCCACAGGGCGTCGATCGCGCGCCGCATCCGGCGCGCGCTCTCCTCGGTGCCGTCGCCCAGCCGGACGGTCCAGGTCGCCGCGTGGTCGCGGTGGTAGGCCAGCTCCGGGAGGGCCTTGGCGGCGACGGCGGCGATCGGCGCGAGCCGGGGGTGCTCCCGGTCGGCGCCGGCCAGCTCCGCGTACAGCAGTTCGCGGTGCACGGAGAAGTACAGCTGGCGGGCGATGGTGTGGGCGAAGTCGCCGTTGGGCTGCTCGACCAGCTGGACGTTGCGGAACTCCCGCTCCTCGCGGCGGAAGGCCAGGGCGTCCTCGTCCCCGACGATCGCGTACAGGTTGCGGGCCTGGCCGAGCAGGTCGAGCGCCAGGTTGGCGAGGGCGACCTCCTCCTCCAGCACGGGGGCGTCGCCGGCCCACTCGGTGAGGCGGTGGGAGAGCACCAGGGCGTCGTCGCCCAGGGCGAGGGCGGCGTGCGCGGTCCCCGCGTCCGCCCCCGGGGCGGCGGGCTCCTCGGGCACAGTGGCGGGGGAGGTGCCGGGTGTGGCGGTCACAGGTGACGCACCCCCTCGGGGATCTCGTAGAAGGTGGGGTGCCGGTACGGCTTGTCGGCGGACGGGGCGAAGAAGGGGTCCTTCTCATCGGGGGAGGAGGCCGTCACGGCGGCGGCCGGCACCACCCAGATGGACACGCCCTCGCCGCGCCGGGTGTAGAGGTCGCGGGCGTTGCGCAGCGCCATCTCGGCGTCGGGGGCGTGCAGGCTCCCGGCGTGGGTGTGGGACAGACCGCGCCGGGGGCGGACGAAGACCTCCCACAGCGGCCAGGGCGCGCCGGCGGGGGTCCGCGCCGCGGTGGGCGCGGCGGCCTCGGTGGGGGTGTCGCTCATGCGCGGGCTCCCGTGGTCTGCGGGGCGGGGGTCGCCTCGGGTGTGGTGGTGGTCGCGGCGGCGCGGGCGGCCCGCTTGGCGGCGTGCGCGGCGGCGGCCTCGCGCACCCACGCGCCCTCCTCGTGGGCCCGGCGCCGCCGGCTCAGCCGCTGCTCGTTGCAGGGGCCCCGGCCGCGCAGCACCCGGCGGAACTCCTCCCAGTCGATGGCGCCGAAGTCGTGCCGGCCGCGCTCCTCGTTCCACCGCAGGTCGGGATCGGGGAGGGTGAGGCCCAGCGACTCGGCCTGCGGGACGCAGATGTCCACGAACCGCTGCCGCAGCTCGTCGTTGGTGTGCCGCTTGATGCCCCAGGCCATCGAGCGGGCGGTGTGCGGGGACTCCGCGTCCGGCGGGCCGAACATCATCAGCGAGGGCCACCACCAGCGGTTCACGGCGTCCTGGGCCATGGCGTGCTGCGCCTCGGTGCCCCGGCTCAGCGCGAGCAGCAGCTCGTAGCCCTGCCGCTGGTGGAAGGACTCCTCCTTGCAGATCCGCACCATCGCCCGGGCGTAGGGGCCGTAGGAGCAGCGGCACAGCGGCACCTGGTTGGTGATCGCCGCGCCGTCCACCAGCCAGCCGATGGCGCCGACGTCGGCCCAGGTCAGGGTGGGGTAGTTGAAGATCGAGGAGTACTTCTGGCGGCCGGTGTGCAGCTTGTCGAGCAGCTCCTCGCGGTCCACGCCGAGGGTCTCGGCGGCGCCGTAGAGGTAGAGGCCGTGGCCCGCCTCGTCCTGCACCTTCGCCAGCAGGATCGCCTTGCGGCGCAGCGAGGGCGCGCGGGTGAGCCAGTTCGCCTCCGGCTGCATGCCGATGATCTCGGAGTGCGCGTGCTGGGCGATCTGCCGGATCAGGGACGCGCGGTACTCGTCCGGCATCCAGTCGCGCGGCTCGATCCGCTCGTCGGCGGCGATGGTGGCCTCGAAGGCGCGCAGGGCCGCCTCGTCACCGCCGTCGGCGTTTTCGGCGGGGGCCGGGCGGGCGG
>NZ_VKHS01000844.1 GCF_014141525.1 Streptomyces calidiresistens | reverse complement strand
GCCTTCCCCCATCCGCCCCAGCCTAACGGCCACGGAGAGCGGTGTGGATCTCACTGCGGGTTTCCTGTGATCGATCGGGGAAAACGTCCGGCTGCGGGTCCGCTCGAGCGGACCCGCAGCCGGATGACGTCCCGGACGGCCGACACACCGCCGCGACCGGCGGGAACCGGGGCGCCCGGCCGGGCCGGGACCGGGTCTCCCCCGTCCCGACGCGGTCGGCCGTGCGCGGCGGCCGGCCGGACGGTCAGAGGTACTGACCGGTGTTGGCCACCGTGTCGATGGACCGACCGGTGTCCGCTCCCTGCTTGCCGGTGACCAGCGTCCGGATGAAGACGATGCGCTCGCCCTTCTTGCCGGAGATGCGGGCCCAGTCGTCGGGGTTGGTGGTGTTGGGCAGGTCCTCGTTCTCCTTGAACTCGTCCACGCAGGCGGCGAGCAGGTGGGAGACGCGCAGGCCCTTGCGGTCGTGGTCGAGGAAGTCCTTGATCGCCATCTTCTTCGCCCGGTCCACGATGTTCTGGATCATGGCGCCGGAGTTGAAGTCCTTGAAGTACAGGACCTCCTTGTCACCGTTGGCGTAGGTGACCTCCAGGAAGCGGTTCTCCTCGGACTCCGCGTACATCTTCTCGACCACGGTCTGGATCATGGCGTCGATGGCGGCCTCGCGGCTGCCCCGGTGCTCGTCCAGGTCGTCCGCGTGGATCGGCAGCCGCGGCGTGAGGTACTTCGAGAAGATGTCGCGGGCCGCCTCGGCGTCCGGACGCTCGATCTTGATCTTCACGTCCAGCCGGCCGGGGCGCAGGATCGCCGGGTCGATCATGTCCTCGCGGTTGGAGGCGCCGATGACGATGACGTTCTCCAGCCCCTCCACGCCGTCGATCTCGGAGAGCAGCTGCGGGACGATGGTGTTCTCCACGTCCGAGCTGACCCCGGAACCGCGGGTGCGGAAGAGGGAGTCCATCTCGTCGAAGAAGACGATGACGGGCGTGCCCTCGCTCGCCTTCTCCCGGGCCCGTTGGAAGACCAGGCGGATGTGGCGCTCGGTCTCGCCCACGTACTTGTTGAGCAGCTCGGGGCCCTTGATGTTGAGGAAGAAGCTCTTGCCCGCGGGCTTGCCGGTGACCTCCGCGACCTTCTTGGCCAGGGAGTTGGCGACCGCCTTGGCGATGAGCGTCTTGCCGCACCCGGGCGGGCCGTAGAGCAGGACGCCCTTGGGGGGACGCAGCTCGTGCTCGCGGAACAGGTCCGGGTGCAGGTAGGGCAGCTCGACGGCGTCGCGGATCAGCTCGATCTGGCCCCCCAGGCCGCCGATCCGGGTGTAGTCGATGTCCGGGACCTCCTCGAGCACCAGCTCCTCGACCTCGGCCTTCGGGATGACCTCGAAGACGTAGCCGGAGCGGGGCTCGAGCAGCAGGGCGTCGCCGGCGCGGATGGTGGCGGAGATCAGCGGCTCGGCGAGCCGCACCACCTTCTCCTCGTCGGTGTGCCCGACCACCAGGGCGCGCTCGCCGTCCTCCAGGACCTCCTTGAGGGTGACGATCTCGCCGGCGCGCTCGAACTCCATGGCCTCGACCACGTTGAGCGCCTCGTTGAGCATCACCTCCTGGCCCCGGCGCAGGTCCTCGAGCTCGATGCTCGGGCTGACGTTGACGCGGAGCTTGCGCCCGCCGGTGAAGATGTCGGCGGTGCCGTCCTCGTTCGCGGCCAGGAAGACCCCGAATCCCGCTGGGGGCTGCGCCAGACGGTCGACCTCCTCCTTGAGGGCGACGATCTGGTCACGGGCCTCCCGAAGGGTGGCCGCCAGTCGTTCGTTCTGGGCGGTGACCCCGGCCAGACTCGTCTGCAGCTCGACGATGCGTTCCTCGAGCACCCGGGTGTGTCTCGGGGAATCCGCCAGCTTGCGGCGCAGGACGGTGATCTCCTGCTCCAGGTCGGCGGCCTGCCGGATCGGGTCCTCCGATCCTCGACCGGGCCGGATACCGCGGTTGGTGTCGTCGTCGTGGGATGCCACGGTCCTCACCTCCTCCAAGGGGAGCTGGACGCTTCCAGACCCTACCTGGACCGGTGGCGATCGAAACCCCTGATCGTCGAGACGATCGGGGCGTGTCCGATCTTCACCCGTGCGCGCTCCCTCATGCCAGGGGATACCCGGGACGGGCCCTCCCCACCCCGGCGCGTCGGCCGGGGGCGCGCCCGGGCGCCGGGGCCCGGGGG
>NZ_VKHS01000843.1 GCF_014141525.1 Streptomyces calidiresistens | reverse complement strand
GCCCCCACCCGGTCCCTCGCCGAGAACGACGGCTGGCGGAGTTCCCGTCTCTTCCCCGTCTCCTCCCTGCGCAGCGACCGGGAACGGGAGAACCGGGCCACCTCCATCCTGCTGTCGGTGATGACGCAGGTACCGGAATTCGGCCGGCGCCTCACCGCCGCCTTCGGCGCCCCGGCGGGCCGGTTGGAGACCTTCACCGAGGTCTCCCTCCCGCACGGGGACACCCCGGCCCGCCCGGACGGGGTGATCCGGGTCGAACGGGCCGGCAAGTTGTGGACCGCCCTGGTCGAGACGAAAACCAACGGCAACGCGCTGCGCTCCGAACAGGTACAGACCTACATGGACATCGCCACCCGGCGCGGCTACGAGGCGGTGATCACCCTCTCCAACGACGTGGCCCTGGAGGGTCGCCCCCTGGTGGACGTGCGGGTCGACCGACGCCGCAAGCACAAGGTCGCGCTGTGGCACCTGTCCTGGGCCGAGGTCACCCACCAGGCCCGCATGTTGATCCGTCACGAGGGGGTGCGCAACGCCTCGCACGCATGGCTGTTGAACGAACTCCTGCACTACCTGGAGCACGACAACTCGGGCTGCCACGGCTTCCAGAACATGGGCCCGGACTGGGTGCCGGTGCGCAAGGGCATCGACACCGAGACCCTGTGCCGGGGCGATCAACGCGCCGTCGGCGTGGTGGAGAGCTGGGAACGCCTCATCCGGCAGGTCTGCCTGCGCCTGGGCGGCGAACTCGGCCGGAAGGTGCTGCCGGTCCGTCGTTCCCGCCGGGGCACCGACGCCGCGACCCGACGGCTCGCCGCCGCCGACGAACTGTGCGACCTCGGCCGGCTCCACGCCGAGTTGCGCATCGACGGCACCCCCGGCCTGCTGGCCGTGACCGCCGACCTGCGCACCGGCAGACTGCGGACCTCCATCGCCGTCGACGCCCCGGAGCAGGGACTTCCGCTCACCCGGATCAAGCGCCTCATCCGGCGGCTCGACACCGCCCCGGCCGACCTGCACATCGAAACCCTCGTCGAGGGGGCGGGGAACGGTCCGCGCGGCACCCTGGAACGCCTGCGCCCCGAGCCGGGGGACCTCCTGCCGGGGGACGGGGCGGCGATCTCCGGCTTCCGGCTGTCCCTGTTCAAGGGCATGGGCACCGGGCGGGGGAACGCCGAATCCGGCTTCATCCGCAGCGTGGACGACGCCGTGGACCGTTTCCACCGTTCGGTGATCGCGCCGTTGGAAACCCGGCCCACCCGGCGCGGGCGGCCCCGGCCCACCGAGGGTTCGGAAACACCCGTGCCCGCCGGGGCCGGGGCCGGATGACGGCCGGCCGGGGCGTGCGGGAGCGGTGGGACGCCGACGACCGGCGAAGCGGACACGGCCGGCGAACGACCCGTGCTTCCCCTCCCCGGAAGAACGGAATGTCACGGAGGTGCCGTATGTTGCCGCGAGGCATGTGTGCCCGAATCCCCAGCGGATAAGGGTCCCCACCGGGTGACCAGGACGAGACGACACAGGGGGGCGGAACGTGCGGGAGATGGTCAAGGGCGCGAACGTCGCGCTGACGGGCCCCGACGGGGCGATCGGTCCCCTCATCGCGGAGGTGTCCCACGGCGGCACGCCGGAGGACCTGGACGTGTACCTCCTGCTGCTCGCCGCCGACGGCCGGGTGCGCGGCGACGCGGACCTCGTCTTCCACAACAACCCCGCCTCCGCCGACGGAAGCGTGCGCCTGGCGGGGAAGGCGGGCGGGGCGCCCGCCGGGGTCGGCTGCGCGGAGCGCGTCCGGCTCGACCCGGCGTCCGTGCCGGCGGAGGTGGAGCGGATCGTCCTGGCGGCGGCCCGGTACGACGGCGGCCGGTTCGGCGACCTGAAGGACCTGACGCTGACCCTCTGCGCGGCGGACGGCGGGGCACCGCTGCGCTTCGCCGTGACCGACGCGGGCCCGGAGAGCGCGCTGATCCTCGGCGAGCTGTACCGGCGGGGCGGGGTGTGGAAGTTCCGCGCGGTGGGCCAGGGGTACGACACCGGGCTCGTCGGCCTGGTCACGGACTTCGGCATCACCGTGGAGGAGGAGCCGGCCGCCCCGGGGACCGCGCCGGTGCCGGACCCGCCCGTGGCCGGCACCGTCCCCGCGGGCGGCGTTCCCTCCGGGCCGGTGCCGGCCCCGCCGCCGGCCGGGAGCGGCACGGCCGACCCTGTCTCTTATACACA
>NZ_VKHS01000842.1 GCF_014141525.1 Streptomyces calidiresistens | reverse complement strand
CCGCCCCCCGGTACCCCGCCCTTCCTGGACGCCGAGCAGGCCCTGGTGCTCGGCCACCCGCTGCACCCCACGCCCAAGAGCCGGGACGGGCTGACGGGGCACGAGGCGGTGGCCTGTTCGCCGGAGACGCGCGGTTCCTTCCCGCTGCACTGGTTCGCCGTCGACCCCAAGGTCTTCGTCTCCGGCTCCTCCCTGGAGGAGGACGGTCGCACCGTGCCGGTGGAGGAGATCGCCCGCCGTCTGGCCGGCACCCTGCCCGACGCGCCGCCCGGCACGATCCCCCTTCCCCTCCACCCCTGGCAGGCCCGTGACCTGCCCCACCGCCCCGAGCCGGCGGCCCTGATGGAGGCCGGGCTGCTGCACGACCTGGGGCCCCACGGGGCACCCTGGTTCCCCACCTCCTCGGTACGCACCGTCTTCCGCGCCGACGCCCCCGTGATGCTCAAGCTCTCCCTCGGGCTGCGGATCACCAACTCCCGCCGGGAGAACCTCCGCAAGGAGATGGTGCGCGGACGCGAGGTGCACCGCCTGCTGGAGGCCGGGGCGGGGGCCCGCTGGCGGGCCGCCACGACGGAGGGCTCCGGGTTCGACGTGCTGCGGGATCCCGCCTGGGTGGGCGTCAACACCCCCGACGGGACGCCGGTGCCCGGCCTGGACACCGCCCTGCGCCTCAACCCCTTCGGCTCCGGTGAGGACGTGGCCTGTCTCGCCGGACTGCTGGCACCCCGCCCGTGGCCGGGGCGACCGGTCGGCGAGTTGCGGTCCCGTCTGGGGGTCATCCTGGGGGAGGTCGCCGCCCGGACGGGTCGGCCGATCACCGAGCCGGCGGCCGACTGGCTGCTGCGGCACCTGCGGACGGTGGTCGCCCCCGTCCTGTGGCTGGACGCGGTGGTCGGCGTCGCGCTGGAGGCCCACCAGCAGAACACCCTCGTCCGGCTGGACGCCGAGGGCTTCCCCGACGGGGGCTGGTACCGCGACAACCAGGGGTACTACTTCCGCGAGTCCCGCCGGGAGGAACTGGACCGGTTGATGCCGGGGATCGGCGTGGAGTCCGACACCTTCGTCACCGACGCGGTGACCGACGAGCGCTTCTCCTACTACCTGGGCATCAATCACGTCCTGGGACTGGTGGGGGCGATGGGCTCGCAACGACTGCTGGACGAGGAGCGGGCGCTGCGCCTGGTCGCGGACTTCCTGCGCGGCTGGGCCCGCCCCGAGGGGGACCGGCCCGCCTCCACCACCGCGCGGCGCCTGCTGGAACTGGACCCGCTGCCGTGCAAGGCGAACCTGCTGACCCGGGTGCACGACATGGACGAGTTGGAGGGGCCGGTGGACGGCCAGTCGGTGTACGTGCCGTGGCGCAACCCCCTGGTCGGCGTCGGGAGCGGGGAACGGCCGTGACCCACTTCCGCACCGCCGCCTCCGCCGGGGAGGGCCCGTCCGAGGAGGCGGACACCATCGACCTGTCGACGGTCGGCATCCCGCCCGATCCGGTCGACGCCTCGGCGGGCCGCTCGGAACTCCTGGACGATCCCGTCGACTGGGGGCCGGTCACCACCGCCGTCGGTGTCCTGCACCTGGTGCCGGTGCGCCCCGGGCGCGACCTGGAGATGTTGACGGCCTGGATGAACGATCCCGTGGTGGCCGAGTTCTGGGAACTGGCGGGGCCGGCCGACCGCGTGCTGGAGCACCTGCGGCCCCAACTGGAGGGCGACGGACGCAGCGTGCCCTGCCTCGGGGTGCTCGACGGGGAGCCGATGAGCTACTGGGAGATCTACCGCGCGGACCTGGACCCCTTGGCGCGGCACTACCCGGTCCGCCCGCACGATACCGGGGTGCACCTGCTCATCGGCCCGTCCCGACACCGGGGGCGGGGGACCGGCACCGCCCTGCTGCGGGGGGTGGCGGAACTGATCCTGGGCCGGCGGCCGAGGTGCTCGCGGGTCCTCGCCGAGCCCGACGTGCGCAACGGCCCGTCGGTGGCGGCCTTTCGACGGGCGGGTTTCCGCCTCGACCGGGAGATCCGTCTCCCCGACAAGCTCGCGGCCCTCATGATGCTGGAACGACCGGTGACCGGCGGCGGCTGAACGCCGCGCCCGGCACCGGCCGCCACCCTCCGCCGCCCACTCCGTTCCCCCGGTCCTCCGGTCCCGTCCCGTCCGTTCCGCCCCGCCCGCACGGCACCGTGCCGGCGGGGCGGAACGGACGGGACGGGACCGGAG
>NZ_VKHS01000841.1 GCF_014141525.1 Streptomyces calidiresistens | reverse complement strand
CAATTCTCGTGGGCTCTGAGATGTGTATAAGTGACAGCGTCATCCCGGTCGGGGACCTAATGTGGTGTCACGTTGCCCGTTCAGCAACGGGCGGTCATCCGGCCGGGAGAGGGACCACATGCACGCTGCGCCCCCGGGACACCCGGTCCCGTCCGGACGCGACACCGCGCCCCGCTGCCCCGTACTGCGCGGCACCCTCCCCCCGGTCGCCGCCGTCCTGTTGCCGCTCGGCGGCGCGGTCGTCCTCGCCGAGGGCACCCCCCTCCTGCCCGCCGGCGCGCCCGGCCTGGGTCTCGCCGTGCTCGCCTGCCTGATCGTCGCCCACCTGGTGGCGCTGGGCCCCGGTCGGTGGTGGGGCGGCTCCGGCTCCGGCTCCGCCGTCACCCTGGCGGTCCTCCTGCTCTACGGATGGACACCCGCCGTCCTCATCGCCCTCGCCCTGGTCGGCGCGGTGGTCCTCGTCCACCGGGGCCGAGCGCGCGACGCGCTGTTGCACGCCTCCGCCGAGGTCATCGGCATCAGCGCGGGGGCCCTGCTCCTCGCGGCCGGCGGGGTCCACCCGCGCGGCGACTCGCCCTGGCACCCCCACCGGTGGGATCTCGCGGACGTCCCGCTGATCGTCGCGGCGGCCTGTGCCCACCTGCTGCTGACCCGCGCCCTGCTGTGGCTGTGCCTCGCCCCCACCGGCGGCCCGAGCCGACTGCTGCGCGCCGCGTTGGTGCGCCAGGGGCTGATCTCCGTCGCCCTGCTCGGCCTCGCCCCCCTGATCGGGGTGGTCCTCGTCCACGCCCCGCTGCTCCTGCCGCTGTTCGCCGTTCCGGTGATCGCCCTGGACTCCACCCTGTGGATCGCCCGGGCCCGGGCGCGCGAGCAGGTCCTCGACCCGCTGACCGGCCTGCCCAACCGGCAGTGGCTGCTGGACCACATCCGTCGCCTGGTGCGTGAATCCGGGGAGGAGGGGGCCCGGTTCGCCCTGATCCTGATCGACCTGGACCGCTTCCGGTCGGTCAACGACACCCTCGGCCACTCCACCGGGGACCGGCTGTTGGTGCGGGTCGCCGATCGGGTCCGCCGGGCCGTGCCCCCCGACGCGGCGATCGCCCGTCCCGGCGGCGACGAGTTCGCCGTCCTCCTGCCCCGCGTCGGATCGGTCACCGCCGCGCAGCGGGTGGCCCGTCGGCTCACCACCGCGCTCGGCGAGCCGCTGAACCTCAACGGCATCCGCCTGGTGGTCGAGGCCAGCGCGGGCGTGGCGGTCTTCCCCGACCACGCCGGTGACGCCGAGGTCCTGCTGCGGCGCGCCGACGTGGCCATGTACACGGCCAAACAGGACCGGGACGGGGTGCAGGTCTACGATCCCTGCCGGGACGCCAACACCCCCGACCGCCTGGGCCTGCTCGGAGACCTGCGCCGGGCCCTGGAGAACCGCGACATCGCCCTGCACTACCAACCCAAGGTCGGGTTCGACGGCCGGGTGCGGGGCCTGGAGGCGCTGGTGCGCTGGGACCACCCCGAGCGCGGACCGATCCCGCCGGCCGAGTTCATCGCCATCGCCGAGAGCTCCGGCCTGATGCCCCGCCTCACCGATTACGTCATGGAGACGGCCCTGTACCGGGTGGCACGGTGGCGGGAGGAGGGCATCACGGTCCCGGTGGCCGTCAACGTCTCGCCCCGGGAGGTCTACGCCCCGGGCTTCGCCGGGTCCGTCGCCGCCCGCCTGGCCCGTCACGGCGTCCCGGCGGGCTCCCTGCAACTGGAGATCACCGAGAACGTGATGCTCGAGGATCCCGAACAGGCCGCCGACACCCTCGCCGGGCTCACCGGCCACGGCGTGCGGATGTCCCTGGACGACTTCGGCACCGGCTACTCCTCCCTGGTCCACCTGCGCCGGTTGCCGCTCAGCGAGCTGAAGATCGACCGCTCCTTCGTCTCCTCCCTGGCGGTGGACGCCGAGGACGCCGAGATCGTGCGCTGCACCGTGGAACTCGCCCACTCCCTGGGCCTGGTGGTCGTCGCCGAGGGGGTGGAGGACCGCGAGACCTGGGAGCGCCTGCGCGAGCTGGGGTGCGACGCCGTCCAGGGATGGCTGGTCTCCCGCGCCATGCCCGCCGAGGAGACGACGGCCTGGCTGCGCGCCCGTGCCCACACCCACGCCCTCACCGGGGAACCCTTC
>NZ_VKHS01000840.1 GCF_014141525.1 Streptomyces calidiresistens | reverse complement strand
GCGGGAGGGTGGTCGGAAAGCGGTCGGAAGGCGGTGGGGAACGGGCCGCGGTGCCGGGGTCGGGGGTGGCTCAGTGGCCGACCCGCCGGGCGGTGGCGAACCGCGGTCGGTTGTTCAGGTCCGGGTGGTCGGCGGCGTCCGCCCACCCCCGGTCCTCGGGGAACAGCCACGGCACCTGGCCGCCCTGGCTGTCGGCGTGCTCGACGACCACCACGCCGCCGGGCCGCAGCAGGCGGTGGGCGGCCCGTTCCAGCCCGCGGATGGTGTCCAGGCCGTCCTCGCCGGAGAACAGCGCCAGCTGGGGGTCGTGGTCCCGGGCCTCGGGCGCGACGTGCTCCCACTCGGTGAGCGGGATGTACGGCGGGTTGGAGATCACCAGGTCCACCCGGCCGTTCAGCTCCGGCAGGGCGGTGAGGGCGTTGCCGTGGTGGAGGGTCACCCGGCTCCCCTCGGGGATGGAGGCGATGTTGCGGCGGGCCCACTCCACCGCGCGTTCGTCCAGCTCCACCGCGTGCACCCGCGCCCGGGGCACCTCCTGGGCCAGGGCCAGGGCGATCGCCCCGGAGCCGGTGCACAGGTCGACCACCAGCGGCTCGGCGACGTCCATGGCGCGCACGGCGTCTATGGCCCACCCCACCACGGACTCGGTCTCCGGGCGGGGCACGAAGACGCCGGGACCCACCCGCAGCTCCAGGTAGCGGAACCAGGCCCGGCCGGTGATGTGCTGCAGGGGCTCGCGGGCCTCGCGGCGGGCGATCGCCTCCCAGTAGCGGGCGTCGAAGTCCGGGTCGGCGACCAGGTGCAGCCGGGCCCGGTCGGTCTCGTGGACGAAGGCGGCCAGTTCCTCGGCGTCGTGCCGCGGCGAGGGCACCCCGGCGTCCGCCAGCCGCTGGGTGGCCCGGGCCACCTCGGCCATCAGCACCGAGCGGGGCGCGCCGGCGGACGACCCGGTGGAGGGTCCCGCGGAACCGGTCGAAGGCGTCACGGGGCCCACCATACGTCCACCCCCGGCCGGGTCGGGCCCGGCCGACGCGTCCCGGCGCACCCCCGCGTCCGGCCCCCGATCGGCGGCGCTCATCGGGCCGCGGCGAGCCGGGCGGCGGAGTCCGCGTCGACGCACGCCTGGATGACCGGGTCCAGCTCGCCGTCCAGGACCTGGTCCAGGTTGTACGCCTTGAAGCCGACGCGGTGGTCGGAGATCCGGTTCTCCGGGAAGTTGTAGGTGCGCACCCGCTCGGAGCGGTCCACGGTGCGGACCTGGCTGCGGCGGGCGTCGGAGGCCTCGCGGTCGGCCTCCTCGCGGGCGGCGGCCAGCAGCCGGGCGCGCAGGATGCGCAGCGCCTGCTCCTTGTTCTGCAGCTGACTCTTCTCGTTCTGGCAGGAGACGACGATGCCGGTGGGCTGGTGGGTGATCCGCACCGCCGAGTCGGTGGTGTTGACCGACTGGCCGCCGGGGCCGGAGGAGCGGTAGACGTCGATCCGCAGGTCGTTCGGGTTGATCGCGACGTCCACCTCCTCTGCCTCGGGGAGGACGAGCACGCCGGCGGCGGAGGTGTGGATGCGGCCCTGGGACTCGGTGGCGGGGACCCGCTGGACGCGGTGGACGCCGCCCTCGTACTTCAGGCGGGCCCACACGCCCTGCCCCGGCTCGGTCGCGCCGCGCGCCTTGACCGCCACCTGCACGTCCTTGTACCCGCCCAGGTCGGAGGGGGTGGACTCGATGATCTCGGTGCGCCAGCCGTGGCGCTCGGCGTAGCGCAGGTACATCCGCAGCAGGTCGGCGGCGAACAGCGCGGACTCGTCGCCGCCCTCGCCGGCCTTGATCTCCAGGATGACGTCCTTGTCGTCCTCCGGGTCGCGGGGCACCAGCAGCAGGCGCAGGCGGTCGGTCAGCTCCTCGCGCCGGGCCTCCAGGGCCTTCACCTCGGAGAGGAAGTCGGGGTCCTCGGCGGCCAGCTCGCGGGCGGTGGCGACGTCCTCGCCGCAGGCGGTCCACTCCCGGTAGGCGGCCAGCACGGGCGTCAGCTCGGCGTAGCGCCGGTTGAGGGCCCGGGCCCGGGCGCGGTCGGCGTGGACGGAGGGGTCGGCGAGCTGTCGTTCGAGGTCGGCGTGTTCGCCGATGAGTTCCTCGACCGCCTCGAACATCGGTGGACTCCCGGTGGGGACGGCGGGCGGAGGCCCGGGAAGGGAACTGCGGGGGCTGCGGAGGGCTGCGGGGAGGGCC
>NZ_VKHS01000084.1 GCF_014141525.1 Streptomyces calidiresistens | reverse complement strand
CGGGGATGGGGCGGGTGTGCGCGGCGAACGTCCCGGCCGCCTCGCCCCGCCCGCGCAGGGCGCGGACCAGCAGCCCCCACGCCGACTCGCGCATCGGGTCACGGGCGAGGATGGCGTGGATCTCGGGCACCAGCTCGGTGTTGCCGCCCAGCGCGAGCCGGGCCTCCACCAGCCGTTCGCGTGCGGTGGCGTAGAGGTCGTCGAAGGCGCCGAACCGCTCGCGCAGTTCGGTCGAGGCGGCGCAGTCGCGGCCGATCGGCCCGCCCCATAGGGCCACGGCCCGTTCGAGCGGCTCGACGGCATCGCCGGCGGCCCCGGCGGACAGCGCCGCCGTGCCGTGTTCGATCAGGTCGCGGAGCGAGGCGGCGTCCAGTTCGTCCGGTCCGGCGGCGAGCCGGTAGGCGGTGCCGTTCGGGCCCGAGACGGTCACCAGACGGTCGGCCGCCTCCGGCAGACAGGCCGTCAGTTGGCGCCGCAGCTCCGCGACGTGCGAGGCGACGTTGCGACGCGCCGCCTCCGGTGGGTCGTCCCACAGCGAGGAGATCAGGCGGGCCGGGGTGACCGGCCGCCCCTCCTCCAGCACCAGCAGCGTCAACAGCCCTCGCGCCACCGGCCCGCGCACCTCGTGCTCCGTCGTACCGGTTCCGACACCGACCCGTCCGAGTACCCGAAACAGCACTGTGGCTCCCTCCGTCGCGCACCGCTGCCGATTCACGCCCCGGGACCGGGACCCCGACGAACGGGAGGTCCCGAAACGCGAAGTGCGTGATCCATACCCCTCGTCCACACACCGAATGCGGCAAACACGTGTCGGTCATCAGTAGTTCACCGATATGACCGACGCCCCGGGCCAGGACTTTCCACGGATCGGGGGAAACGCGGCTTCCCGGGTATGGGGGCGGGTAGGTGCCTCCGGCCGAACGGGATGGATTCGGTGAAATCCGGCAGGAGTCGGGCTCGTTACCGATGGACGGGAGTCGGATTCCGTCCCGGGAAGGGCGGAAAAGCAGGGCGGGTCGGCGGAGCTTTTCGAGGGTGCCGGGGCGGATTCCGGTGTCGCCGTCGGGGCCCGGGGGGAACCCGCCCGTGGAGGGTTTGCGGAAGTTCGCCCCGGCGGTCCACGCCCCGGGTGTGCGCCCCCGGCGGCCGGTCGGTGTATCGCGCCGTTTCCGGAACCCGGGCGTGGTCCGCGGTGGGGTACGTGCCCGTCCGGTCCGCCGGGGCCGGCACCGCGCGACTCCCGACCTCGGCCATCGGGACGAAAAAAGTTCGCCGGGGATGTCGAGATCCCGGAAGCGGCTCCGTCTCCCCCGTGAACGCCGGCGAACGCGACCACAATGGGTCGCCCCCGCACCGAGGAGAACGATCATGGCCAAGTACCTGCTGCTCAAGCACTACCGGGGCGCCCCGGCCCCGGTCAACGACGTGCCCATGGAGAAGTGGACACCGGAGGAGATCTCCGCCCACATGCGGTACATGAGCGACTTCGCGGCCCGCCTGGAGAAGACCGGCGAGTTCGTGGACGCGCAGGCGCTCGCCCCGGAGGGCATGTTCGTCCGGTACGACGGCGAGGGCCGGCCGCCGGTCACCGACGGCCCGTTCCCCGAGACCAAGGACCTCATCGCCGGGTGGATGGTGATCGACGTCGACAGCCGGGAGCGTGCCCTGGAACTGGCCGGTGAGCTGTCGGCCGCTCCCGGCGCCGGTGGGGAGCCGATCCACGAATGGCTGGAGGTGCGCCCGTTCCTGACCGCGCCGCCCACCGTCACCGAATGACCCCCGCATGACCCCCAACCCGACGCCCGCCGTGGACGAGGCCCTGATCCGGGGCCTCGTGCCGGGCGTGCTGGGCGCCCTCGTCCGCCGCGGAGCCGACTTCGCGGCGGCCGAGGACGCCGTGCAGGACGCGCTGGTCGAGGCGATCCGCGTCTGGCCCACCCACCCACCGCGCGAGCCGAAGGGATGGCTGATCACGGTGGCGTGGCGCCGGTTCCTCGACGCGACCCGGGCGGACGCCACCCGCCGGCGGCGTGAGGAACTGATCGCCGAGGAGCCGGGGCCCGGGCCCGTGTCCGGGGCGGACGACACGCTGTGGCTGTACTTCCTGTGCGCCCATCCGTCGCTGAGCCCGTCCTCGGCGGTCGCGCTCACGCTGCGCGCCGTCGGCGGGCTGTCCACCCGGCAGATCGCCCGGGCGTACCTGGTGCCCGAGGCGACGATGGCGCAGCGCATCAGCCGGGCCAAGCGCACCGTCTCCGGCGCCCGGTTCGACCGGCCCGGCGACGTGGCCACCGTGCTGCGCGTCCTCTACCTGATCTTCAACGAGGGGTACTCCGGTGAGGTGGATCTCGCGGCCGAGGCCATCCGGCTCACCCGGCGGCTCGCGGCGACGATCGACCACCCCGAGCCGGCGGGGCTGCTCGCGCTCATGCTGCTCCACCACGCCCGGCGGGCGGCCCGCACCACCGCCGACGGCGGGCTGGTGCCGCTCGCCGAGCAGGACCGGAGCCGGTGGGACACGGAGTTGATCGCCGAGGGGGTGGGAATCCTGCAGGCCGCGCTGGCCCGTGACCGGTTGGGCGAGTTCCAGGCCCAGGCCGCCATCGCGGCGCTGCACGCCGACGCCCCCAGCGTCGGGGAGACCGACTGGGTACAAATCGTGGAGTGGTACGACGAACTCGTGCGACTGACCGACAGTCCGATCGTCCGACTCAACCGGGCGGTGGCCGTCGGGGAGGCCGACGGGCCGCGCGCCGGCCTGGCGGCGCTCGCGGAACTGGACGACTCGCTGCCCCGTTACGCCGCCGTGGCGGCCCACCTGCACGAGCGCGACGGGGACCTCGCGACGGCGGTACGCCTGTACGCCGAGGCGGCCCGCAAGGCCACCAACCTCGCCGAACGCGACCACCTGACCCGCCGGGCCGCCCGCCTCAACAACCGGCGAGGGCGGTGAGCGGTCGTGCCCTGAGGTTCCCGGCCCCACAGGGGCGGGCCCCCCACCCGAAAGCGGAGGGGCGACTCCGTCGATGCCCCACCCATCGCCCGTTCGGAGCGCAGGGGTTCGGCCGGCACCGGTCACCATGCCACCGGGACGGCTCTCCCTGTACGGTGCCATGGATCGACGTGGCATTCCCCGGGTGGGGCCCGGGATGACGGGACGAGGTGTTGTCGGCGCATCGTGGGGCGCCACGTATTCGTATGGCCGGGAGAGAGTGGATGGCGTATCTCGACGCGCATGGCCGCCGCTCTCCCCGGAGCGACCGGGGGACACCTGCGCACGTGGCGGGGGATTGCGGTAACGGGCCGGTCCTCCGTGCCGAACCGGCGACCGAGTCGGCCCCGAACTCATTCCGTGACGCGCCGGCCCCTCGCCCCTTCCCGCATCTTCGTCGGGACGTCCCGCTCCAGAGGATTCGCAGGGCACCGGCCCAGCCGAAGAAGATCGGGGAAATCGAGCAGGTGGCCGGCCACTCGCCGGTGGCCGACGGCGAGTCGATCGTCCTCGTGGACGGGGACGATCACGCCGCCGATCCGGTCAAGCGGTCCGGGCAGAGGGGGATCGCCACCATGGCGGACGTACTCCGCGGGTTCGCTCCCCTTCCGGCGTCGTGGTGCCGCCTCTTCCACACCCCGGGCGGCTACCGGGGGACGCGGAAGCGGAGGATGGTGACGGCGCCCGAGCGCGTGGTGCCGATCGGTTCCAGGTCCGTCCTGGTGAGGCCCGGGGGCGAGAAGCGGATGCCGTCGCCGAGCAGCACCGGCAGCACGTACACCAGGATCTCGTCCACGAGGCCCCGCCGCAGGCACTGACCGGCCACATCCGCGCCGAGGATCTCCAGGTTCTTTCCGCCCGCGGCGTCGCGCGCCGTGGCGACCGCTTCCCCGATGTCACCGGTGAGGAACGTGACGGTCGGGTCCGGCGGCTCCGGCGGCCGGTGGGTGAGGACGAACACGGGACCGGAGAAGGGGTAATCCGTGCCGTCCGGGTTGTCGGCCCGCATCCTCCTGCCCACCTCGTGGGTCCGTCGGCCGATGAGCATGGCGCCGGTGGCCGCCGCGATCTCCGGGAATCCGTCCGGGGCCATGAAGTCGAAGATCCAGTCCATCGCGTGGTCGGGACCGGCGATGAAGCCGTCGAGCGACATCGACCTGTTCACGACCACTTTGCCGTTTTCCGTACTCGTATCGCTCATGGTGTTCGTCCGTTCCGGTTCGGCTCGTGCGGGTCACGGTCGCTCCCGGGGCGCCGGGTGGGAGCGGACACGCCACGTGATCACGCGAGTCTCCGGGGCTGTGCGAACAGGGTGCGGCGCGCCTGTGGCGCCATTGTCCCGTGGGGCGTGTGCGTGGTCGAGTGCGGCCGGAGGAGGGAGCGGCGCCGCCGGCGCGGGGTGGCCCCCGGAGCCCTGTTCGCCTCCCCGATGGGAGGTGCGAAAACACAGGCGGGGGCGAGGGCGACGACCGGATATTCCGTTTTCCTCCGGACCGGGAAGAGCTTGACCATGCCGAAGATCAACGGAAAAAAATCAGGGAGATTTTCCAGACCTTTCCGTCGAATTTATTTCCCTTTCCCGGGTGAATGAGGCGGGGTAATGTGACTGGGCATCCGAAGCCGGAAGCGGCACCCTTCCGCGCGAGGGTTAATTTCTCAATTTTCGTTTACTTTTCGCGATCTTCACGGTGGTGATGAATTGGTGACGTTCACTGAAAGCCGGCATATCGGCCATTTCGCATTGGCCCGATGCGGGTGGTTGGTCCGATGAGACGACCGACGAAAGGGCCCCTTCGAGCGGGATGATCAATCGATGACTCCCTCATCGGATTGATGACGAAACGGTAACGTCGACCACCCCCTCCCCCCGGACCGCCCCGGAGAGCGCCGACGGCGGGGTGAACGGGCGCTTCGCGAACGGAATCAGCTCTGCGCGACCACTTCGGAGACAAGGTCACGATTCATGAAAAACGACTTGGCGGATCTGCTCGAATCGAGGATCGGACGCAATTTCCTTCTTTCCTACAGGAGGGCGCGGAATGAACTCCCGAAAGAGATGACGGCCAAGGAACTCACCGTTCTGGCCGCGGAGGCATGCCTTTCCAGTTCACCTTACGACCCAGAATTCGAAAATTCAGAACACGACTTCCCCCATTCCTCACATCTCGCCGATCAGGAATTTTCGAAACTTTCCGTCCCGGGCACCCCACTCGACCATAAACGCCAACTCTGGCTGACCCCTCGGGGAATAAAACCATCACCGGAGAACTTCCGGTTCGATTCGAGTAGATTTCCTGCCGACACCACCAAGCCAAGTCTCGCTTTCTGGACCTCGACGGATGTGGGGGATTTCTTCACGAGCTGGCAGGCCTGGCTGGAAGAGGGGCCGGATGCACACCCGAAACCCTGGAACATCTGGCATTTGGAGATCTCCCCCGGGGTCAGAGTCGCGGAGATTCACAGCCCTGATACGTGGGGAGCGCTCTGCGAAAAATATCCTCACGATGCGACTCCGGGAGTATTGGAGCCGGACTGGGAAGCAGTATCTGCCGACTGGGATGCCGTCCACCTTTCCCTCCGAGGACTTCTTACCGCGCAACAGGTAGCCGTGGACTGTGGTTCCGCGAGAACGACTCAACTTCTCGGGTGGGACGCGGAATCGACATTATGGCTCCGGTGGCGCTTCACCGCGGTCAATCTCGTTGCCGTGATTTCCTGAAAGCGTGAGCCTTCCAATCCCGGGTCGGCGAAACGGGTGGTCGAGCGCGGCAGTCGCCAGAACTTCAAGGCGACCACGGCCTCTTCGCCCCGGGCCCGGGTTTCCACCCGGGATGGGGTCGTGGAGCCGTTGACCGGTGGAAGGGTTCTCCCATGCCCCCACGTTCAGCCGGCGTGGAAAAGGCTCCGTAACGTCGCCCCCGCGCCGCCCCGGGAAGCGCCGGCGGTGGGGCGGGCGGGCGGCTCCCGCGGCGTGAAGGGAGGATGGGAGCCGCGAGGCCCCGTCGGGGGGAGATCGACTCGGAGGGTGATGGCGGTGAGCGGCACGGAGGCCGGGACGGCGGGAACGCCGGACACAACGGGGACGGGAGCGTGACCGAGCGCGCCCCGGCCGGGGGACGCGGCGCGCAACTGGCCCGGACCGGCCTGCGGTCCGGCTGGACCACCGGTGCCTGCGCCACCGCCGCCACCACCGCCGCGTACACCGCCCTGCTGACCGGCGCCTTCCCCGACCCCGTGCGGATCACCCTGCCCAAGGGGCAGACCCCGGCCTTCGCCCTCGCCGTGGAGGACCTGGCCCCCGACGGCTCCACCGCCGGTGCCGGGGTGGTCAAGGACGCGGGCGACGACCCCGACGTCACCCACGGCGCGCTGGTCCGCTCCACCGTCCGCCGACTGCCGGCGGGCTCCGGCGTGCGGTTCGTCGCCGGCCCCGGCGTCGGCACCGTGACCCGCCCCGGCCTGCCCCTGGAGGTCGGCGAACCCGCGATCAACCCCGTCCCCCGGCGCATGATGCGCGAGCACCTGACGGAGGTCGCCGTGGTGCACGGCGGCGGCAGCCGCGACCGGGAGCCCGACGTGGAGGTGACGATCTCCGTGGACCACGGCGAGGAGATCGCCCGTTCCACGTGGAACCCGCGCCTGGGCATCCTCGGCGGCCTGTCCATCCTCGGCACCACCGGCGTCGTGGTGCCCTACTCCTGCTCGGCGTGGATCGACAGCATCCGGCGCGGCGTGGACGTCGCCCTCGCCGCCGGCCGCGACCACCTCGCCGCCTGCACCGGCTCCACCTCCGAGCGGACGGTGGTCGCCGAGTACGGGCTGCCGGAGGACGCCCTCCTCGACATGGGCGACTTCGCGGGCGCCGTGCTGAAGTACGTGCGCCGGCACCCCGCGCCCCGGCTGACCATCTGCGGCGGCTTCGCCAAGCTCTCCAAGCTCGCCGTGGGACACCTGGACCTGCACTCGGCGCGATCCGCCGTGGACAAGGGCTTCCTCGCCGAACTCGCCCGGCGCGGCGGCGCCGGGGACGAACTGGTGACGGCGGTGGCCGGCGCCAACACCGGCCTGGACGCCCTCCAGCGCTGCCGCGCGGCGAACGTGCCGCTGGGCGATCTGGTGGCGGTCGAGGCCCGGGACCAGGCCCTCGCCGTGCTGCGCGGGGCGCCGGTCGCGGTGGACGTGGTGTGCATCGACCGGGCGGGCACGGTGGTGGGCCGCAGCGCGGTGCGCGGCCCGGAGACCGCCCTCGGTTGACGCGTCGCGGCCCACGACCGCCGCCCCGGTGGTGGGTTCAGAAGCTCAACAGAAGCCTTCCCCGAACACCCCCCGCCGCCAAGCGGCGGTGGGCCGAGGCGACCTGTTCGACGGGCAGGATGTCGGCGGTGCGCGGCGTGAGACGTCCCTCGGCGGCCAGAGCCACGATCTCCCGCAGTGCCACCGCCATGGCCGGATGGCGGAGCACGAGCGCCTGATGAATTGTGATGCCGCGTTCCGAGGGAAGCGGGATCGGGCGGCAGGCGACGAACGCTCCCCCCTCCCGGACCGCGTCGAGCGCCGGTCGGCCGATGACAGCCGCGTCCACCAAACCGTCCACCCCATCGGGCACGGCCGCACGAAAGGTCTTCCCCGGGGCGGTGGACCGGGGAACGACGACATCGGCACCGAGTCCGAGCACCAGATCCCGATCGCTCTCGGCGGCGTCCGCGACCACGCGCAGCCCCCGGTGTTTTCCCAATTGGATGGTGAACCCCCCCACCGCGCCCGCGGCACCGGTGACGCCAAGGGTGGCACCGGCAGGGAGCGACAGCAGCATGAGGGCCTGGTGCGCGGTCAGGGAATTCATCGGCAACCCTCCCGCGTCCCCGGGGTCGAGGCCCCTCGGTGGCAACTCCACCAGCTGCTCGACCGGGACGACGACGTACTCGGCCTGCGCCCCGCCGGTCGGCGCGAGGGGATTGACGAACGCCATGATCGGCCGACCGGTGATGTCATCCACCCCCTCGCCCACGAGGTCCACGGTCCCGGAGACATCCATCCCCGGCACATGAGGGGGTGACAGATGAGCCATCCGATCGGCCAACACCCCTTCCCGTAACAGCAAATCGGTGGGATTAACGGCTGCGGTGGTGACCCGGACACGCACCTGACCCGGCCCCGGGCGGGGAATCGGCAGGTGAACGACCTCCAACACCTCCGGCCCGCCGAAACGGGAAATTCCGACAGCCTTCACGATGATCTCCTGTCTTTCTCCACTCGAACGTCTTTCAAAAGGTCGATGAGAACCGTCCCGCGTTGCCGCGGGTACCGGTGAGGACATGGACCCTCACCGCGATTTCCTCCCCTGTGGTGAGCAACAGCGGGCCGGAAAGGACGCGAAGGTCCGACTGATCGGTACTTTCTCGTTCCGCAGGGGAAATTCCACCGGAAGGTGCAGCCACAAACGGTGCGCGCCCCCGCCCGATGGATGACCTCCTGCCCCGGCCCCGCCACCACATCGGAGAGGGGATCGACTGAAGGATGCGGCGGTTCCTCCCGCTTCGGAGCGAGATGTGTTCCCACCGCCAACCGGACGGTGGCATACCCCCCTTGGTGCGGCGTCGAACCGACGGAGAGGAAACCGGTCGAATACCCTACCGCCTCCGGCGAACGCTCCGCGTAACGAACGGTGAACTCCGGGAGTCCCGCGGAGTTCACCTCCTCCGGCCCCGCGGGGGCCGTTCCGGCGGGGTCCCGCATGGGGGATCCGTGCACCACGGGAAGACCGGTGCGCGCGGAGAGCGCCCCGGCCGGGGGCTCTTTCCGGCTCAGCGGGCTCCCGTGATCGCCACCCCTGTCGTCAGTCCCCGATCGTCCGGGCCCCGGCGGACAGGGACAGAGGAGGAGCGGCCCGGGCAGCCGGAAGGAACCTCCACCCGGATTTCCGACCGACGGCATGAAGCCGGACGGCGCACGATCACCACCGGCACCCCGGCTTCCCGGGCGGTCTGGACGGTTCGGGCGGGGAAAACGGGAAGGAAAAGAGCTCCTCGGCGGGCTTCGCGCAGCCCGAGCAGGTACGCGGCGGTGAGCGCGACGGCGCGGTCGCCGTCCCGGGCCGGTTCGGTCGGGGCGCGCGTGACCCGGGGGCCGGGGATATCGGCGAGCGCCCGGGTCAGCCGCCGCCGGGCGGGCTGCCCGACGGTGTCGGCGGCGAGGTGCTCGATGAGGCCGGCGGCGATCCGGTCCGCCCGGGCGGGATCGTTCGCCGGCGCCCCCGGGGCGTCGGCCGCCTCGACGTCGTTCCACCCCTCGACGATCATGTCGATCAGCGTCGGGACCGCGTCGGCCGCCCGCGTGCCGCGAGCGCCGGCGCCGCGTGCCGGCGCGCCACGGGGTCGGGATGCGCGAGGGCGTCCCGCAGCCGGACGGTCGCCTCCTCGTGCGGCATGGCCACCAGCTCCCGGACCGCACGCTCCCGCACCTCGGCCGCCGGTGAGTCGAGTGCCTCCGCCGGCAGCGCCGGTCCGTCGGCGTCGGCCGGCAGTTCCGGGGTGATCGCGGGCCACGCCCGCCGGTCCCCGATCGTGGACAGGGTGTGCAGGGCCCGGCCACGGGCCCGCGCGCCCTCCGCTCGGAGTTCCGCGAGGAGCGCCGGGGCCGTCACCGACGGTTCGTGCCGGGTGAGGGCCCGGGCCGGCATCTCGCGCACGGAGGAGTCGGGTTCGACCGCGCACCGCGCCACGAGCCCGGGGACGAACCCGGGGTGCGGGGTCGTGCCGACCGCCGGGGCCGTCCGCAGACGGACCGACGGGTCGTCGTTCCCCGGTTCCCGGAGCACCCGGGTCGTGTTCGTGTCGTCCTTCGGCAGGGACACCGGAACCACCTCCTGCGCGTCGGTGAAGGCCCTGTCACGGTGTCAAGGTCGAACGTGCGCGGTGCGGAAGGAGGGGGCGGGCGCGGCGGCTCGCTCAGGGGCGCGTGCCGAAGAGCAGTTCCCCGGCCCGGGCGAGGGCCTCCGCCGGGTCGGCGACGGTCGGCACCCCCGCGGGCGGTTCCGGGCGGCGCACGATCACCACCGGGATCCCGGCCTCCCGGGCGGCAGTGAGCTTGGGGGCGGTGGCCGCTCCCCCGCTGTCCTTGGTGACCAGCACGTCGATCCGGTGCTCGCGCAGCAGCGCCCGTTCCCCGGCGAGGTCGAACGGGCCGCGCGCGGTGAGCACCGTCGTGCGCGGCGGGCACGGTCCGGTGGGGGGATCGACCGTCCGCACCAGGAACCACGGTTCGGTGAGGTGCGCGAAGGACTCCAGGCCGAGCCGGCCGGTGGTCAGCAGGACGCGCGAGCCGAGCCCGGGCAGCAGGTCGGCGGCCCCCGGCAGGGAGTCCACCGGGTGCCAACGGTCGCCGGGGACGGGCGTCCAGCCGGGGCGGCGCAGTGCCAGCAGCGGCACGCCGGTCTCCGCCGCGGCCCGGGCGGCGTTGGCGGTGATCCGGACGGCGAAGGGGTGGGTGGCGTCGATCAGGAGGTCCACGGCGTGTTCGCGCAGCCAGTCGGCGAGGCCGGCGGGGCCGCCGAAGCCGCCGATCCGGACCTCGCCCGCCTCCGGCAGGCGGGGCGCGGCGACCCGACCGGCCAACGAGGTGGTGACCCGCAGGCCGATGGGGTGGGCGGCCGACAGCCCGCCGGCGAGGCGGCGGCCCTCTGTGGTGCCGCCGAGCACCAGCACGTGCCGGGTGGGGCGGGTCATCGCAGCGGGTCGGCGGCGGTGTCGGTGGTGCCGGGCGCGTCGGCGGTGCCGCAGGGGTCGGTGCGGATCCGCTCGGCGGAGTACAGGTAGCTGTCGGGGAACTGCTCGGCGCCCAGCACCCGCCCGACCAGGATCACGGCGGTGCGGGTGATGCCCGCTTCCCGGAGCCGGTCGGCGATCCCGGCGAGCGGGCCGCGCAGCACCACCTCGTCGGGCCGGCTCGCCATCGCGACCACCGCGGCCGGGCAGTCGGGGCCGTAGTGCGGGAGGAGTTCGGCGACCACGCGGTCGGCGTGCCGGGCCGCGAGGTGCAGGACCAGGAGCGCCCCGGAACGGCCGAGCGTGGCCAGGTCCTCGCCCTCCGGCATGGGCGTGGCCCGCTGCGCGACCCGGGTGAGGATGACGGTCTGGCCGACGGTCGGCACGGTCAGCTCGCGCCTCAGGGCGGCGGCAGCCGCCGCGAAGGCGGGCACGCCGGGCACGATCTCCCAGGGCACGCCGGCCTCGTCGAGCCGGCGCATCTGCTCCGCCACCGCGCCGAAGATCGAGGGGTCGCCGGAGTGCAGGCGGGCCACGTCGTGCCCCGCCCCGTGGGCGGCGACCATCTCCGCCACGATCTCGTCCAGGGTGAGCCGGGCGGTGTCCACCAGGCGCGCGTCGGGCGGGCACTCGGCGAGGAGTTCGCGCGGCACCAGGCTTCCCGCGTACAGGCACACCCCGCAGGAGGCCAGCAGGCGGGCGCCGCGCAGGGTGATGAGGTCGGCGGCGCCGGGGCCCGCGCCGATGAAGTGGACGGTCACGGGCGCTGTCCTCCGGGGTTGTCGGGGGCGGGGGCCGCCGGGCCGGGTGC
>NZ_VKHS01000839.1 GCF_014141525.1 Streptomyces calidiresistens | reverse complement strand
TAAGATACCGACCGGGGACGGCACGGGGGACGACGCCGGGGGCAACGAGGTGACGGTGGACGCCCTGGGCCTGCTCTGTCCCCGGCCGGTGATCGAGCTGGCGCGGGCGATGAGACGGGTGCGCCCGGGCGGCGTGGTCACCGTGCTGGCCGACGACGGGGCGGCGGAGCTGGACATCCGTGCCTGGTGTCACCTGCGAAAACAGGAGTTCCTGGACGAGGAACCGTGGGGTGACGACCCCGAGGGGGACGTCCGGGCCTACCGGGTGCGCCGCACCGGGCACCCGATCCCGGCGGACGACCCGGGGGCCCGCCGGGTGCCGGGGACACCGTCGGCGGGGGACCCCCGACCCGCGGGGCCCCCCGCCGGGGACGATCTCAGGCCGTGACGATCCAATCGCGCACCTCGTCGGCGGCGTCGGCACCGTAGGCCTTCGCGAAGCGCTCGATGAACGACTCCCGGCGCAGCTCGTACTCCTGGGTGCCCACGGTCTCGATGACCAGGGTGGCGAGCATGCATCCCAGCTGTGCGGCGCGCTCGATGCCGCCGCCGCGGGCCAGCGCGGAGAGGAAACCGGCCCGGAAGGCGTCGCCCACGCCGGTGGGGTCCGCCTTGCGCTCCTCCTCGGGGCAGCCCACCCGCAGCTCGGGTTCACCGGCGCGCTCGATCAGCACGCCCCGGGCGCCCAGGGTGGTCACCCGGGTACCGACGCGTTCGAGCACCGTCGCGGCGTCCCAGCCGGTCTTGCTCTCGATCAGGGCCTTCTCGTACTCGTTGCTGAAGAGGTAGGCGGCGCCGTCGGTGAGGTCCCGGATCTCCGACCCCTCCATGCGGGCGAGCTGCTGGGAGAAGTCGGCGGCGAAGGGGATGCCCCGGGTGCGGCACTCCTCGGTGTGCCGCATCATGGCCTCCGGGTCGTCGGCCCCGATGTGCACCAGGTCCAACCCGCCCACCCGGTCGGCGACCGTCTGCAGCTCGATCAGCCGGGCCTCGCTCATCGCGCCGGTGTAGAAGGAGCCGATCTGGTTGTGGTCGGTGTCGGTGGTGCAGATGAACCGGGCGGTGTGCAGCATCTCGGAGACGTGCACCGAGGCGGTGTCCACCCCGTGCCGGTCGAGCCAGGCGCGGTACTCGGCGAAGTCCGGACCGACCGCCCCGACCAGGATCGGGGAGACGCCCAGCTGTCCCATCCCGAAGGAGATGTTGGCCGCCACACCGCCGCGGCGCACCTGGAGCCCGTCCACCAGGAAGGACAGCGAGACGGTGTGCAGTTGCTCGCCGACCAGCTGGTCGGCGAAGCGGCCGGGGAAGGTCATCAGGTGGTCGGTCGCGATCGAGCCGCAGACGGCGATGCGCACGGGGTACTCCCGGGGAGAGGACGAGGGGGAAGCCGACGGGGAACGGCGGAACGGCCCCGCGACGACGCGGAACGGAACCTCCACAGGCTACCGGGCATGGACCGGCGTCGAACGGAAACCCGAGGAGGACGCCGGGACCCCCGGCACCCTCGGGCGCGGACCGGGGACGGGAACCCCCGTCGCGGTCGTCCCGTCCAACAGGAGCGGGACGGAACGGAACCGGTGCCCGTCCCCCGGAGCGAGGAGTGAGGACCGTGGCGGAGAAGGAGATCATCGCGTCGGACGGCGGCCCCGGGCCGCGCCGGCGCCACTGGCCGGCCGTCACGGCGGTGACGGCGGCGGTGGCCCTGGTCGCGGGCGCCGTGTGGGCCGGTTCGGGCGCGCTCGACGGCGGTGAGGGGGCGACGGCCGCTCCCCCGCTGGTCCTGAACGGCCCGCTGGCGCGGGGGGTCGCGGACTCCGGCGCCGCCGAGTACGCCGCGATGCCCGGATGGGACGGGGTACCGGGCGACGGATACGTCGCCGACGGTGACCTGCCCGAGGGCCCGACCCATGGACGGGTGCACCGGTTCGAGGGAGAGGTGCCCCGGGAGCGGGTGGTCGAGCTGGCGGACCTGCTGGGGGTGGACGGCGAGCCCGTGGACCGGGGCGATCACTGGACGGTGGGCGGTGGTGAACCCGGCGACCCGACCCTGGTGGTGGAGCGGGCGGCACCCGGTACCTGGACCTTCCACACGCACGGGTTCCCCGAGGAGCCGGTGCCGCTGCCCGAGGAGGTGGACCTGGTGGTCCCCTCCCCGGTGGACCCGGACACGCCGGTGGACGACGGCGGGGGCTCCCCGGGATGGGACGGGGGCTGTCTCTTATACA
>NZ_VKHS01000838.1 GCF_014141525.1 Streptomyces calidiresistens | reverse complement strand
GTCCGGGCCAGGGGCATCAAGCCGGTCATCGCCCGCCGCGGTGTCGAGCACGGCTCCGGGCCGGGTGTCCGTCGGTGGGTGGTCGAGCAGACCATCGCCCTGCTACACGGCTTCCGCCGCCTGCGGATCCGCTGGGAAATCCGAGACGACATCCACGAAGCCCTCATGCGCCTTGGCTGCGCGCTGATCTGCCGGCGCCGCCTCCGCACCGCATTGCGTTAGGAACTCTGAGAGGCCATCTCGTTTGGTGAGTCTGTGCGACGATTCGTCGGCCAGTGGGAAGTCATGAGCGGGGTCGAAGGTAGATGGAGTACGTCAATCTTGATGCGCAGGTCGGCGACCTGTCAGGGGTCTTGGACCCCGCTCGTTATCTGAGCCACCTGCCCTCGATCTCCGGTGATCTGCCGCCAGGAGCCCGGGCTTTCGCCACTGACACGGACCACTACGACTTCCGCAGCAGGCGATGTGTGAAGGACCTGATGCTCCGGGCCGTCCGGGGTGCCGGCGGTGAGGAGATGGAGGTCGAGTTCCAGCACAACTGCTGGAAGCACGACCAGGACCTGCTGATCCGCTACACAGGGGTGTCCAGCTTCATCAGCGATCCCGTCGACGAGGACCGTGGAACGGACCTCGGGGCTGTGATTCTCGACGAGATCCTGCCGCACAGGGACGGCTGCAGCCACGAAATCGCCTGCTGGGACGGCACCCTCACCCTTGTCTGCCGTGACCTCCGGGCAACCTGGACTGAGACCGTCTGCTCGAGCGAGTCGTAGGCGCGACAGGGCGTGGGGATTGTCGAGCGGCTGGTGCCGGATGAGCTGTGGGACCTGTTCCAGCGGGTGGTGCCGGAGGCGCCGTCGCGGCCACAGGGCGGTGGTCGGCGTCGGCACGGCGACCGGGAGGTGCCGGCGGCGATCGTGTTCGTGACCACGTCGGGCTGCACATGGCGGCAACTGCCGACAGCATCCTTCGGGCTGTCGGGGGCAACGGCTCATCGGCGGTTCAGCGCGTGGCCGAAGGCCCGGCACCGCCTGGTGCTCGACGAGCTCGGTGCCCGCGGCGAGCTGGACCGGTCCCGCTGTGCGATCGACTCTGTGAACATGCGGGCCTTGAAGAGGGGGACCTGACGGGTCTGAATCCTGTGGATCGGGGCAAGTACGGCTCGAAGATCCACTTGATCACCGAGCGCAACGGTCTGCCCCTATCCGTCGGAATCTCGGATGCGAACCTGCACGATAGCCGCGCCCTGATCCCGCTGATCAAGGGCATACCGCCGATCCGATCCCGCCGCGGACGCAGGCGGCGCAAGCCGGGCAAGCTCCACGGCGACAGGGGCTACGACTACGCCCACCTGCGGCAATGGTTACACGGACGCGGCATCACCCACAAAGGGATCGAGTCCTCACAGCGGCCGGGCCGCCACCGCTGGACCATCGAACGCACCATGTCCTGGCTCGCTGGCTGCCGCCGCCTCCACCGTCGCTACGAACGCAAAGCCGACCACTTCCTCGCCTTCATCGGCATCGCCTGCACCCTCATCTGCTACCGCAGGCTCACCAAATGAGATGACCTCTAAGTCGAATTCCCCAGGGCTGATTGCCACGGATGTCGAACTGCGGGCCGCCGTCACCACCCGCGCCCGCCGGCCGGCCGACGGCCTCGAGCGCTCCCGCATCCCGCGCCAGGACCTCACCCGGGCCCTGATGCAGGCGTTCGCCGACCCCGACGACCCCCGCGTCTATCGCGCACTGCGCCAGTGGATGTAAGGAGCAGAACAAACGGGCGGAAGCCGGTTCCTGAGTCGCCCCGCGGTCCTTCCAAATTTGGAAGGAAGCGTTCGAATGATTCGAACATCCCGCCTGGCCGGTGCCGTTCCCTCGGAGTGGGGTCGACCGGTTTCCGGGGAGGCCGTGACTGCGCTGCCCGACCACTGATGGCCGGGCAGGGCAGTGTCTGCCTGCTTGCCGCCCCCGTTCCCGCCTCACGGGATCGGGTCGGTGAAATCGCGGCGCTTCCTCCCGTCCGGCGGGAGGGGACCGGGATCCCGCCCTCCCGGGAGCCAGGACGCCGGTTCCCGGGGTGGGGAGGAGTGGATGTTCACGGTGTCGGCGAAGCCGACTCCCACGCTGTTGCCCTCCGCGCGGAGCGAGAAGCCCATCGAGGACTGTTCCGACACGGCCTTCGGTCCGGCGGGACCATTGCCCTCATGGGTGGGGCGTGGGCTGTCTCTTATACACA
>NZ_VKHS01000837.1 GCF_014141525.1 Streptomyces calidiresistens | reverse complement strand
CCCTCCCTCGATCCCCCGAACTCCGATCCCGATCAAGCCCGTTCGGACAGGCTTTTCACCCGGATCGGGCCCGTTTGGCATATGCCCCGACCCCCCGCCACCGCCTCCCCGACGTCCCGATGGAAAGCCGGACAACGGTCGGCGAACGGCCACGAAGCCCGCTCCCCGGCAATACGACTCCGATTCTGAGCTTTCCTTGAGGTTATTACTGGATTTTTTACCGACCCCGGGAGAACAATGACCGCGGACGCGCTCCCTCCCCGTGGGGCGCCCCTCCTCCCGGGGACCATCGACGAGACGATGGCCCCTTCCTCCCCGTGCCCGTCGAGGATGGAGCCCCCAGCATGTGCCCGTCTCCCGCTCCCTCCCGGTCGGCGCCCGCCTGCTCCGGGGCCCGGCGGAACCCCTCCCCCGCCACCCGGGAGCCACACGGCCGGCGCCTGGCCACCCTCTTACTGCGCCACCGCGAACGGCTGCTGCGCCACGTGGTGCGGCTGACCGGTGGGGACCCGCACCGTGCCGAGGACATCGTGCAGGAGACGCTGCTGCGCGCCTGGGTCTTCCTCGAACTCACCGATGACACGGACCCGGCCGAGGAGGAGCGGCTGGTGGCCTGGCTCCACCGGGTGGCCCGCAACCTGGTGATCGACACCCACCGACGTGACCGGGCGGTACCGGTGGGGGTGGTGCCCGACGAGCTGATGCCACCGGCGGGCGGCTCCGACGTGGCCGAGGCGGTGGTGGACCGTCAGGTGGTGCGCCACGCGCTGGCCCGCCTCTCCCCCGCCCACCGCGAGGTGCTGGTCGAGGTGCACCTGCGCGACCGCACCGGTGCCGAGGCGGCCCGGGCGATCGGCATTCCCCCGGGCACCGTCAAGTCCCGTACCCACTACGCACTGGTGGCCCTGCGCCGCGAGCTGACCCGTTCCTCCACGAACGGGGAGTCGGCCGCCGCATGAGGAGCCACGCATGAGGAACGTCGACCCGATCGCCTTCTTCTCCGAGCACCGCGACACCATCTTCCGGATCTGCGGTGTCCTCGGAACCCTGCTCGTCCTCTTCCTGATGGTCAGGGCGATCGCGATGCGCATGGGCGGCTGGTCCGCCGCCCGGGCGAGGGTGTCCCGCGAACTGGCCGTCACCCGCCACGCCTTCGCCGCCCCGGTGCGCAACTGGTACCGCCACCGGAGGGACCTGCGGTACCTGACCCGGGCCCTGCGCTCCCCCCTGACCTGGCGCGACGCCGAGCGGGCGATGGCCGCGGTCCGGCCGCTGTGCGAGCCCGGCCGCCCCTGGGCCGTGACCGTCACGCGGGATCTGGTGCTGGTGCGCCTCGCCGGTCCGACCGACTCGATGCCGGCGCCGGCCGCGCCGTGGGAACCGGGCATCGACGAGGAGGGGGAGGACGTCCCCGGGCTGTGGATGATCCCCCGGGAGGACCTGCCGATGGTGCCGACCGACGAGGCCGCGCGGGAGTACCGCCCGGTGCTGGTCGCCGTCGGCCGTGACGGGGGCGCGGGGGGCACCGGGGGTTGCGCCTTCCTGGACGCCGGCGGCGGCCCGCCGGTGATCGGCCTGGAGGGCGACGTACGCAACCGGGCGGTGCTGTTGCGGACCCTCGCCGCCCAGATGGAGGCCCGTCTCCCGGCCGGCCTGGTCACCGTCTCCGAGGGGGTGCACCCCCGCTACCCGGGGATGCCGGTGCGCGACGCCCACCGAATCGTTCGCGATACCGAACCGCAGCGGGGGTACGGTCCCGTGCTGGTCGCCCCGCACGCGCCCGACCCGCTGCCGGCCGAGTTCGCCGAGCCCGTCCGCCGCCCCGACGCCCCGCGCTTCCTGCTGGGCTCCCCGGGGCGGGGGCACGTCAGGCTCCTGCTCATCGACCGGCACGGGCAACTGGTGGTGACGGGCACCCCCCTGTTGACCGCCGCCGGTGCCCTGGCCCGGGCCGTGGCCCGGGCGCTGCGGGACATCCCGCCGGTCCTGCCCCCCATGCCGCCGGCCGGCTCCGGCACCGGTGTGCGCGGGGAACTCTTCGAGGAGTTCGACGCGACCGGGGGCTCCGAGCGGTCCGAGCACTCCGCCGACCCGGCAGCCGACGGCGCCTCGGGTCGGTCGGTCGGCTCGCTCGGCTCGGTCGGGTCGGTCGGGTCGGTCGAGGAGCCCGCCGCCGCGTCGGACGCGCGTCCGACCGACGCCCCCCACCCGGGGCGCGGGGCGGGCGCTGTCCCTTATAC
>NZ_VKHS01000836.1 GCF_014141525.1 Streptomyces calidiresistens | reverse complement strand
CTGTCTTTTTTTTTCAAGAAGAAAACAGCATACTAGGTATCTCGAAGTCTCGTGGGGTCGGAGATGTGGATAAGCGACAGGACCTGCGCCCGGGCCGCTCCCCCGTCCCTCCGGGGGGTGTCCCGGGCACGGTCGCGTCACCCCGTGGGGCGTCAACGCGCGCCGGCGGCCGAAAGGTTGCCGCGTGCGCGATGTCTTTACAGGTTCAACGAAGAACGCTACGTTCCCCTGTATGGGAGCGCTCCCATGAGCGAATCATGGACCACCCCCCCACCTCATCACGCGAAGGGACGTCACGCGATGAGATTCCGAGCAACTCCCGGGCGACGGAGGAGGGCGGCGTTGTTGACGCTGCTGTCCTTCCTGCCCGCCGTCGGTCTGATCGTCTTCACCGGCCCCTCGGCCTCCGCGCACGGCGCACCGATGGGTCCCGGCAGCCGGACCTTCCTGTGCTGGCAGCACGCGGTCACCCAGAGCGGCCAGATCGACCCCACCAACCCGGCCTGCCGGGCCGCGCTCCAGCAGGGCGGCGCGACCGCCTACTACAACTGGTTCGCGGTGCTGCAGTCCAACGCGCAGGGGCGGACCCGGGGATTCATCCCCGACGGTCAGCTGTGCAGCGGTGGCTCCGGGGCCTACGACTTCTCGGGCTTCGACCTGGCCCGTGACGACTGGCCCTACACCCACGTGACGGCGGGCGCGCCGTTCCGCTTCACCTACAACGTGTGGGCCCACCACCCGGGCACCTTCCACCTGTACGTCACCAAGGACGGCTACGACCCCACCAAGCCGCTGACCTGGGATGACCTGGAGGACCAGCCCTTCCACTCGGTGACCGACCCGCCGTGGACCGGCAGTGTCGGCACGGTCGAGGCCGAGTACTACTGGACCGCCAACCTGCCGAGGAACAAGACCGGCAAGCACATCATCTACATGCACTGGGTCCGCTCCGACAGCCCGGAGAACTTCTACAGCTGCTCCGACGTCGTCTTCGACGGCGGCAGCGGTGAGGTCACCATCCCCGGCGTGGGCAGCGGCGGCCCCGGTGGCAACACCGTGGGCGGCGGCACCGGTGGCAACAGCGGTGGCGACAACGGCGGCAACGGTGGTGACAACGGCGGCGCCAACGCCGGTGGTGGCGACAACGGCGGCGGCGACAACGGCGGCAACGGCGGTGGCGACAACGGCGGTTCGGGCCCCATCGGCGCGGAGTGCACCGCCCAGCGCACCATCGTCAGCAGCTGGTCCGGCGGCTACCAGGCCGAGGTGACCGTCACCAACGCCCTGGACGTCGCGCTGACCGGCTGGACCGCCTCCTGGAACCAGCCCGCGGGCAGCACCCTGGACCAGGTCTGGAGCGGCACCTCGTCGGTCCACGGCAACCACGTGATGGTGCAGAACGCGAGCTGGAACGGCTCGCTCGCACCGGGCGCCTCCACCACCTTCGGCTACATCGCGTCCGGCAGCCCGCCGGCCGACTCGACGGTGGAGTGCGGCGG
The DNA here is from genome assembly GCF_014141525.1 of Streptomyces calidiresistens. GTDB lineage: Bacteria > Actinomycetota > Actinomycetes > Streptomycetales > Streptomycetaceae > Streptomyces > Streptomyces calidiresistens. The sequence continues at coordinate 743 of NZ_VKHS01000836.1, read as the reverse complement.
CTTCCGGGCCGGCACGCAGGCCGGTGACCAGCACGCCGCGCACGCGCAGCACGCCGGGCACACCACCCAGGCCGGCCCCGCCGCGGAGACCCTGCTGGACCGGATGCTCTCCGGCGCCCGGAGCCTGATCTCGGCCTGATCCGGCCCCGATCGGCACCACCGGGGAACACGGAAGAACCCGGAAGAACACGGAAGAACAGCGCCACCGCACCACCCGGTCGGTGCGCGGCGGCCCTCCCGGCCCCGCGCACCGGTCCGGGCCCCGAACCTCCGGCCCGCCGCCGCCCTTCCCAGCCCCCGCTCGGCGGCGGGTCGGATCACACCGGCGGCCGGTGGAATGGCCCCGGGGCCGTTCCACCGGCCGCCCACGGACGGCCCCGGGCGGTCGGGACGGCCCTCAGCGGGCGGCGAGCCGGAACGCCGTCCCGCCGAACCGCACCCGATCGCCCGGGGCCACCGGCACCGCGCCGGTGACCCGACGACCGTTGACCCACGTGCCGTTGGCCGACCCCAGGTCGCGCAGCGACCACCCCCCGCCCGGCACGGCGTGCAGCTGCGCGTGGAAACGCGAGACGCTCGCGTCGTTGAGCCGCAGCACCGACCCCGGCGCCCGCCCGATCGACATCGGGTGCGGGCCCGGTACCGGCAACAGCAGCTCCGGCAGTCGCTCCTGGCGCCACGCGTGCCGCAACCGCTCGCGGAAGGCGGACAGCCGCCCCACCGCCCGCACCAGCCGCCCCGGG
>NZ_VKHS01000835.1 GCF_014141525.1 Streptomyces calidiresistens | reverse complement strand
ATAAGAGACAGGCCCCGAAGCGGTGCCGGAAGCGGTGACAGCCCCGGAGCACCCCGCCGACCCCGATGATCCGGATGATCCGGATGATCCGGACGCCCCGGAGGCCACCGACGCCCGGGGCCGCGGGGACGATCGCGCGGACCCGGGGCACGAGAGCGCCGGGAGGGACGACGGGCCGCACGGCCGTCGTCCGGCCCGGGGAGGACACCGGGACGCGCCGGCCGCCGAGCCGCCGAGCGACGCCCCGGGGACGACCGTCGCGGCCCGGGCCGCACAGAGGGAGGGGACGCCCCGATGACCGTCACGCACCACCGTCTGCTCGTCCACAACGGGACCTTCGCCCTGCTGGGCCCCTCGGGGGATGTCACCGGCGCGCGCGGGCCGCTGCCGGACGGCCTGTTCACCCGCGACGCCCGGCACCTCAGCCGCTGGCAGCTCACCGTGGACGGCACCACCCCCACCGTCCTGGTGCCGACCACCCACGGCTCCGGCGGGACCGCCTCCTGCGTGCTCGCCCCGCCCGGCAGTCGGGGGGAACCGCCCGCGCACACCGTCTTCCGCGAGCAGACGGTGACCGCCGGGACGCTGGTGGAGCGGATCCGGGTGGTGGGCAACCGGGCGACGAGGGACCGGATGCTGATCGCGCTCACCGTGGACGCCGACTTCGCCGACCAGTTCGAACTGCGGTCCGACCACCGCTGGTACGCGAAGCCGCACGCCGTGCGCACCCGGGAGACCCTGCCGGACGGGGTGGCCTTCGGCTACCGGCGCCGCGAGTGGCACTCGCGCACGGTCGTCTCCGCGGAGCCCGCCCCCGACGCGGTGGAGGACACCGGCAGCGGAGCCCGCCGACTGGTGTGGCGGGTGGAGTTGGAGCCCCGCGGCGAGGTGGAACTGGTCCTGCGGGTGGCCGCCCACCCGCACGGCGCCCCCGGCCCGGCCGAGGGTGCCGACGACCTCACCGGCACCGGGACGCTGCCCTCCGCGGGCCCCGGTCGGGAAACCCTGGACCGTGCCTGCGCCCGGGGGCTCGCCGACCTGGCCGCGCTGCGGATCCCCGCCGAGGGCCCCGACGGCACCGTTCACCGGGTGCCGGCGGCAGGGGTGCCGTGGTTCCTCACCCTGCTGGGCCGGCACGCCCTGTTCGCCTCGCTCCTCGCGCTCCCCCACCGCCCGCAGCCGGCGGCGGCGACCCTGGCCGCCCTGGCCGGCACCCAGGCGACGGAGGAGGACCCGGCGCGGCTCGCGCAACCGGGGAAGATCGTGCACGAGGTGCGCCACGGCGAACTGGCCCACTTCGGGGAGGTGCCCTACGCGCGCTACCACGGCGCCGTGGACAGCACCCCGCTGTTCCTGGTCCTGCTCGACGAGCACGCCCGGGTCACCGGGGATCCCACGACGGCCCGCGCCCTGGAGGGCAACGCCCGCGCGGCGGTGGAGTGGATGTTCCGCCACGGCGGGCTCGACGAGCACGGCTACCTGGTTCCCCACCCGGACCGGGGCGGGCCGACCGATCAGACGTGGAAGGACTCCCCCGACGCGATCTGTTTCGCCGACGGCACCCCGGCGAAGGGTCCGATCACCGCCGCCTCCGCGCAGGGGTACGCCCTGGACGCGCTGCTGCGCACCGCCCGACTGGCCCGCGGGGTGTGGGGCGACCCGGCGTGGGCGGAGCGGCTGGAGTCGGCGGCGCGGGAACTGCGCGAGCGTTTCCTCGCGGACTTCTGGATGCCGGAGCACGACTTCCCGGCCCTCGCCCTGGACGGCGCGGGCCGGCGGGTGGACGCCCTCGCCTCGGACGCCGGTCACCTGCTGTGGTCGGGGATGTTCGACGCGGAGCGCGCGGTCCGGGTGGGGCGACGCCTGATGGAGCCGGACTTCTTCTCCGGCTGGGGGGTGCGCACCCTGGCGGCCGGCCAGGACGCCTACCACCCGCTCGCCCCCCACCGGGGCGGGGTCTGGCCGCACGACAACGCGGTGCTGGCGCTCGGGCTGGCCCGGTACGGACTGCGCGAGGAACTCGACCGGCTCGCCTCGGGGCTGATGGCGCTGGCCGGGCGGCACGACCACCGGCTGCCGGAGGTGGTGACCGGGTACGGCCCCGGGGAGCATCCCGAGCCGGTGCCGTACCCCGACGCGTGTTCGCCCGGGGCCTGGGCCGCGGCGGCCCCCCTGGCACTGCTGACGGCCCACCGGGTGGTCGACGGGGAGGGCACCGGGCGAACACCTGTCTCTTATACACAG
>NZ_VKHS01000834.1 GCF_014141525.1 Streptomyces calidiresistens | reverse complement strand
GGGTCGGGGGAACGCGTGGGGGACCACCCGGGGAACGGGAACCGCGCCCCCGATCCGCACCACGGGCCGGGGGTCCGCGCGGTCGACCGTCGAGCCCCGGAGCATGCAGAAACCCCCTCCCACCTGCGATGTCGCAAGGTGGAAGGGGGTTCCTCGTTCCGGTGGCGGCGCCAGGATTCGAACCTGGGAAGGCTGAGCCGGCAGATTTACAGTCTGCTCCCTTTGGCCACTCGGGCACACCGCCTCGGGATGTCGATCCGTGGCACCCCAGGGTGCCTCGGCGACGGGGTAAACCATACCCGATGGGCGGGGGTGGTTCGCCACTCGGTTCGCCTCGGGATGATCACCGGCGCGCCGGACTAGGCTGGCGCCCGGATACCCGTTCCCCCGAGTCACGCACGAGGAGCCAGACCATGGCCGACTCCAGTTTCGACATCGTCTCGAAGGTCGATCGGCAGGAAGTGGACAACGCCCTGAACCAGGCCGCCAAGGAGATCTCGCAGCGCTACGACTTCAAGGGCGTCGGGGCCTCCATCGACTGGTCCGGCGAGCGGATCGAGATCCGGGCCAACGCCGAGGAGCGCACCAAGGCGGTGCTGGACATCTTCCAGTCGAAGCTGATCAAGCGGGGCATCTCCCTCAAGGCGCTGGACGCCGGCGAACCGCAGGCGTCGGGCAAGGAGTACAAGCTCTTCTGCACGATCAAGGAGGGCATCTCCACCGAGGACGCCAAGAAGGTCGCCAAGCTGATCCGCGACGAGGGCCCCAAGGGCGTCAAGGCCCAGGTGCAGGGCGACGAGCTGCGCGTCAGCTCCAAGAGCCGGGACTCCCTGCAGGAGGTCCAGCGACTGGTGCGCGAGAAGGACTTCGACTTCGCGGTGCAGTTCGTCAACTACCGCTGAGTTCGAACGGGTCGGGGATTCGGCGCGCCGGTCGGCACGACGGGGCGCGTCACCGGCTCGATCGGCGATCCGTCACGGGGGCGCGTGGGCACACCACGGCCCCCGTTCGGCTGTCCGGGGCCCGGGCCCCGGACAGCGATCCCGTTCCCGCCGTTCACCCCCCGGTCCTCCTCGCCGGGCGCGGGGTGCCGCCGATGGCGAGGAGTGCGGCGAGCCCGGCGATCGCCGCGAGGAGCAGGTGGACCCGGGCGTAGCCGCCCACCGTCCCGGCCAGGGCGGTGGCGACCACCGGCGCGAGCGCGGCGGCCACGGTGACCGGGGCGGCGAGGACGGCCGACTGCCGGCCGTAGTGGGCGGTTCCCCAGCGGTCCGCGGTGGCGGTGGCCTTCAGAAGGGTGAGGTTGCCCCGGATGACCCCCGCCACCACGGCGAGGACCACCAACAGTGGAAGCGGGCCGGGGATCGCGCCGAGGGCGAGCGTGCCGGCCGCGCCGAGGCCGAGCAGCAGGACCGTCCGGGGGCCGACCCGCAGTCGACGCGCCAGGGGGGCGTACAGGACCCGGCCCAGCACCTGGCCGACACCGCTCAGGCCCAGCGCCCATGCCGCCACGGTCGCGGACGCGCCGCGTTCGGTGAGGAGGGGCACGAGGGTGATCACCACGGCGAAGACGGTGAGGCCGTTCAGGGTGAAGGCCGTGGTGAGCAGGATGAAGGGGCGGCTGCGGAACACCCGCCCGGGGGACACCGGCGGAGGACCGTCCGGGCGGTCGGCCGGGGGCCAGGGGGCGCGCAGGGCGAGGGCGTGCGCGGGCACGGTGACCAGGGCGAGGATCACGGCGAGCACCAGGTAGGCGGTGCGCCAGCCGTGGTGCCCGGCGAGCACGGCGGTGAGCGGGGCGAAGATCGTGGAGGCCAGCCCGCCGGCGAGGGTGAGGACGGTGAGGGCCCGCACGCGTCCGGGTCCCCACCAGCGGGTGAGGGCGGCGAAGGCGGGTTGGTAGAAGGTGGCCGCCATGGCGACGCCCGCGAGGAGCCAGGCCGCGGCGAAGACCCGGAGGTTCGGGGCGAGGGCGAGGAGCACCACGGCGAGCGTGCCGATCACGGAACCGGTGGCCATCACCGCCCGGGGTCCCCGGCGGTCGATGACGCGGCCGACGGGTACGCCCACGGCGGCGGAGACCAGCAGGCCGGCCGAGAACGCTCCGGTCGCGGCGGCCGGGGACCAGCCGGTGTCGTGGGCGATGTGCGGCAGGAGCACCGGGAAGGCGTAGTGGAGGACGCCCCAGCCGGTGATCTGCGTGGCGCACAGGGCGGGCAACACGCCGCGGGGCGGGGTGCGGGGC
>NZ_VKHS01000833.1 GCF_014141525.1 Streptomyces calidiresistens | reverse complement strand
CTACGGGGGGTCGGAGGCATCGGACCACGCGGCCGAGGGTGGGGCCACCGATGAGGCGGGGGGCTTCCCCGAGCACCTCCCCGATGAGGGCGACGGGGCGGGCGCGATCCCGGCACCGGAGCGGGAGGCACCGGAGGCGGAGCCGGACGAGGCGGTCGAGGACGGCGCCCATGACGTGGGCGGCGCCGATGACGTGGACGGCGGCGACTCCGCGGCGGTGCCGCCGGAGCTGCGCGGTACCCACCTGATCCGCACCGCGCACCTGGTCGTCCTGACGGGGGATGTGCGCGACGCCTGGTCGGACGCGGTCGACGTGGCGGAGCGGGTGGGCGGTTTCGTCGCCTCGGAGTGGAGCGACCGGGACCGGGAGGGCCGGGAGCGCTCCCGGCTGACCCTGCGGGTGCCGCCCGAGCGGTACGACGAGGTGTTGGTGCGCCTCTCCGAGCTGGGTGAGGTGGCGGAGCGGGAGGTCTCCACGGAGGACGTCACCGGGCAGGTGGTCGACGTGGCCGCGCGGATCGCCACCCAGGAGGAGAGCGTGGCCCGGGTGCGGGCGCTGATGGAGGAGGCCGAGTCGCTGCGGGACGTGGTGACCCTGGAGTCCGAACTGTCCTCCCGGCAGGCGGAGTTGGAGGCGCTGAAGGCGCGGTACGCCTCGCTGCGGGAGCGCACCGGCATGGGCACCGTCACGGTGGAGCTGCGGGAGCCGGGTGCCGAGGAGATGGAGGAGGAGAGGGAGCCGGGGGCCCCGTCCCCGCTCGGAGCGCTGGAGGGCGGCTGGGGGGCCTTCCTGCTCACGCTGGGGTGGATCGCGGCGGCCCTCGGGGCGGTGCTGCCGTTCGCGGTGACACTGGCGCTGCTGTGGCTGGGATGGCGACTGTGGCGTTCCCGCCGTCCGGAGCGCACGCGCCGGGAGCCGGCGGTGCCGGTCGCGGCCGGTGCGGTGCCCCCGCCGCCCGCCGCTCCCCCGGCGACCGGCACGGCTCCGGCTCCGGCTCCGGCTCCGGAGAAGGGTTCCGTCGAGGAGGAGAACGGCGGGAGCGAGGCGCCGGGCAGCGGGGACGGCGACCCGGCCCCGCCGGATCGCCCGTCCTCCCGGTGACGGCGGCCCGTCGCCCGGGTTCGCGCGGCGGCCCCGGGGGAGGCGCCCACCGGCGCCTCCCCCGGGGGGAGTTCCTCAGCGGGCGGTGCGCCGGTGGACGTACTCCACCAGGTGGGTGAGCGCGTCGGGGTCGGTGTCCGGCAGTACGCCGTGACCGAGGTTGAACACGTGGCCCGGCAGGTCGCGGGCCGAGGCCAGCACCCGGTCGGTCTGCTCCTCCACCGCGGCTCGGGGGGCGAAGAGCACGGCGGGGTCGAGGTTGCCCTGCAGCGGCTTGGCGCCCCCGGTGCGGCGGGCGGCCTCGTCCAGCGGCACCCGCCAGTCCACGCCCACCACGTCGGCGCCGGCCTCGCCGAGGTCCCCGAGGAGTTCCCCGGTGCCGACGCCGAAGTGGATGCGCGGCACGCCGTACCCGGCGACGGCGTCGAAGACCTTGGTGGAGGCGGGCATCACGCGCTCGCGGTAGTCGCGCGGGGAGAGCGCGCCGACCCAGGAGTCGAAGAGCTGCACGGCGGAGGCACCGGCCTCGATCTGCACGCGCAGGAAGGCGGCGGTGATGTCGGCGAGGCGGTCCAGCAGGTCGGCCCAGAGTTCGGGGTCCCCGTACATGAGCGCCTTGGTGTGCTCGTGGTTGCGGGAGGGTCCGCCCTCCACGAGGTAGCTGGCGAGGGTGAAGGGGGCGCCGGCGAAACCGATCAGCGGGGTGGGGCCGAGTTCGGCGGTCAGCATCCGCACGGCCTCGGTGACGTAGTCGACGTCGCCGGGCTCCAGCGGGCGGAGGCGGTCGAGGTCGGCGCGCGAGCGCACGGGGGTCTCGACGACCGGTCCGACGCCGGGACGGATGTCGAGGTCCAGGCCGATGGCCTTGAGCGGGACGACGATGTCGCTGAAGTAGATCGCGGCGTCCACCCCGTGTCGGCGCACGGGCTGGAGGGTGATCTCGGTGACGAGGTCGGGGCGCATGCAGGAGTCGAGCATCGCGATGCCCTCGCGCACCTTGCGGTACTCCGGGAGGGAGCGGCCCGCCTGGCGCATGAACCACACCGGCGTGTGCGACACGGGTTCGCCGCGACAGGCACGGATGAAGGCGGAATCCCGGGTCGCCGCGGGGCCGGTGGCGGTCCCGTCGGCGGAGGCGGGGCG
>NZ_VKHS01000832.1 GCF_014141525.1 Streptomyces calidiresistens | reverse complement strand
CCCCCGGCGGGGCCCACTCCCCGGTGTCCGGCGCGTCCCACCATTCGGCCGGCACCTCCACCCGGTACCGGGCCGCCCCGGCGAAGTCGGCGTCCACCGGCGCCGAGGCCCGACCCGCCGACCCGCCCCACCGGGGCGGTGGGGGCACCGCATCGGCCCGGGTGCACCGCGGGCGCACGGGGGGTGGTGGCGCGGGGAGCGACAGCCGAACCGACCGGAAGCCCCCGACGGTCCCCTCGGGCACGGGCCCCGACTCCGCGGCGGGGCCGCTCACGCCCGCCGGTGCGGGCAGCAACGACAGGCGGGTGTCCCGCCGCGGCGTCTCCCCCGGCTCACCGGATCGGCCCGGCACCTCCCCCGGGTACAGGCGCAGCACCTCCGCCTCCCCCCGTCCCCCGGCCCCGGGGTCCCGGTCCACCACCACCGGTCCGTCGGCGAGGGCCAGCCGCTCGACCCCGGCCCAGCGGATCCGGTACAGGCGCTCGGCGTTCCCCGCGTCCAGGACCAGGAGCCGGGCGGTGGTGCCGTCCGGGCCGCGCACCGTGAACAGCGCCCCCGGCCCCGGCTCCTCCACCACGTGCACCCGCGCGCGGGGGCCGGGCCCGGCGCCGGCCCCCGCGCCGACGGCACGGGCCGGCCCCTCCAGGGAGGTCCCGGCCGCCGTGGCGATCCGGACCGGAACGCCCGGATCGGCCGCCAGGACGGTGAGCGGTCCCCCCGAACCGGCGTCGGCCTCCAGCCGGGTCACCGGCCGGGCGGTCGCCCACTCCAGGCTTGGCCCGCCCGGGGTCGCCCCGGCACCGGGCTCCCCCGCTTCCGCCGCGGAACCCAACGCCAGGCCCAGCGGCCACAGGGTGTGGATGCCGGCCGGGATGTCGACGGGCACGTCCGGCAGCACCGCGGTGCGCCCCTCCAGCGCCACCGAGAAGCGCACCCCCGCGTGGTCGGGCAGCGGCTCGTGCGGCTGGTGGTTGATCACGAAGAGGAAACCGGAGTCGCCGCGCGAGCGGACCGACCAGCGGAGGGTGTCGCGGTCGTGCAGGCCGGTGGGGGTGCGGTCGGGGAACCGGGCGGGCATCGTCGCCAGGTCGGCGCCCCACTCCCGCAGGAACAGGTGGTGCAGCCGCAGCGCGTGGTGGTGCGGCCTGATCTGCCCGGCGGTGCCGATGGGTGCCTGGAAGTCGTAGTCCACCAGCGGCATGTCGTTGGGGTAGTCGCAGGCGTGCGACTCCTGGTTGGGCAGTTCCGTGTCCCGGTACTGCTCGGCCCCGTGGTAGACGTAGTAGCCCTGCCAGACCGAGCCCGAGGCGAGCTTGTTCAGGGCGAGCGCGGAGACGTCGGCGGGCCGGATCAGCGGCCGGCGGTGGTAGGCGATCGCCATCCCGCCGCCGAGTTCGCAGGTGGCGAAGGGGTGGAGGTCGGGATCGGGGCCGGGGTCGGCCTCCCGGCCGGGCGGGGGGACCGGCCGCAGGTCGGCCCCGATCGCGTGGTCGTCGCGGATCGGGCCGGGGATGTAGTGGCGGGTCGCTCCGGTCGCGGGACCGGCGTCCCCCTCCTCCCAGAAGGCCTCCGGGTAGCCGCCGTACAGCGGCAACACCTCGCCCTCCGGCAACCGGGCGCCGCCCCACGCCGTGGCGGTCCACAGCGGGGCGGAGATGCCGCACTCCTCCGCGATCCGGCGCAGGCCGGCGAGGTGGTCGGGGTCGTCGTACAGCTCGTTCTCGACCTGCACCGCCACCACGGGGCCGCCGTCGTCGTACGAGGTGCCGCGCACCCGCTCGCCCAGGGCGGTGAACCAGCGGCGCACCAGCGCGAGGTAGGCGGGGTCGTCGGTGCGCGGGGCGCGGACCCGTCCGGGAACCCACTCGGGCAGGCCACCGTTGCGGCACTCGCCGTGCGCCCACGGCCCGATCCGCAGCACCACCTCGAGTTCCAGTTCGGCGCACAGGTCCACGAAGCGGCGCACGTCGAGCGAGCCGTCGAAGCGGAAGCGGCCGGGACGCTCCTCGTGCTGGTTCCAGAAGACGTAGGAGGCGACGGTGTCCACGCCCCCGGCGCGCATCAGCAGCAGCGACTCCCGCCAGGAGGACACGGGGCGGCGGGAGAAGTGGTACTCCCCCGTCACCGGGATCCGGGGACGTCCGCCGCGCCGCACCGAGCGGGCGTCCACCCCGATCGGCGGGCGGGAACCGCCGGGCCGGGACCCCATCCGCAGGTGCGCGGAGGGGGCCGGGGGCACGGTCGCGCCG
>NZ_VKHS01000831.1 GCF_014141525.1 Streptomyces calidiresistens | reverse complement strand
GGGCAGCGCCAGAGCTGTATAAGAGACAGCCCGTTGCCCTCCCGTCCACCGAACGGAGAACCCCGCGTGACCGACCCGACCTCCCTCGACGCCGGTGGGCTGACCGCCGGTTACGCCGCCGGCGACTTCACCCCGGTGGATGTCGCCCTCGCCGTTCTGGAACGCGCCGCGGCGATCGACGCGATCGTGAACGCCTTCGTCGTGATCGACGCCGAGGGGGCCCTCGATGCCGCCCGGGAGTCGGCCGCGCGCTGGGCTGCGGGGTCCCCCCTCGGCCCCCTGGACGGGGTCCCGGCGAGCGTCAAGGACATCCTGCTGCAACGGGGCCGGCCCACCCTGCGGGGATCGGCCGCCGTCGAGCCCACCGGACCGTTCACCGAGGACGCCCCCTCGGTGGCCCGGCTGCGCGAGGCCGGGTGCGTGCTGATCGGCAAGACCACCACCCCGGAGTTCGGCTGGAAGGGCGTGACCGACTGTCCGCCGCACGGCGCGACCGGCAACCCGCACGCCCCCGACCGCACCGCCGGCGGCTCCAGCGGCGGGGCCGCCGCCGCGGTGGCGTTCGGCGCCGGTCCGCTGGCCCTGGGCACCGACGGCGGCGGCTCGGTGCGGATCCCGGCCGCCTTCTGCGGGATCTTCGCCCTCAAGCCCACCTACGGCCGGGTCCCGCTGTACCCGGCGAGCGCCTTCGGCACGCTCGCGCACGTGGGACCGATGACCCGGACGGCCGCCGACTCGGCCACCCTGCTGGACGTCATCGGTCGCCCCGACACCCGGGACTGGTCGCATCTGGGGCCCCCGCCCGCCGGCTACCGGGCGGCCCTGGAACCCCCCGCCGACACCACCGTCTCCCGGCCACTGGCCGGCCTGCGGGTCGCCGCGTTGCACGGCCGCATGGCGCCGGAGGCCAAGGACGAGGTGATGCGCCGTTTCTCCGCCGGCGAGGTGGATGTCCTGGTGGCCACGACCGTCATCGAGGTCGGGGTGAACGTCCCCAACGCCACGGTGATGGCGATCATGGACGCGGACCGCTTCGGGGTCTCCCAGCTGCACCAGCTGCGGGGGCGGGTGGGGCGTGGCGAGCACCCGGGGCTGTGCCTGTTGGTGACGGATCTGCCCGCAGCCGCCCCGGCCCGGGCCCGCCTGGAGGCCGTGGCCTCCACCCGGGACGGCTTCGAGCTCTCGCGCATCGACCTGGAACAGCGGCGCGAGGGGGATGTCCTCGGGCAGGCCCAGTCGGGCGGGCGCAGTTCGCTGCGGATGCTCGCCGTCATCGAGGACGAGGACATCATCGCGGAGGCGCGCCGGGAGGCCGGTGAGCTGGTGGAGCGCGATCCGGAGCTGGTCCGGACACCCGCTCTGCGCACCGCGCTGGACGCCCTGCTCGACGCCGAGCGGGAGGAGTTCCTGGAACGGGGCTGAGCTCCCCCGCGGCCCCTCGGTCCGCTCCGCCCACCCTCGGCGCGGTGTCGGCGGACGGCCCCGGAGGCGGCCTCCGGGGCTCCGCCCGGAGCCCCGGATTGTCGGTGCCGCCCGGGAGAATGGGAACGTTCCGCGGTGATCCGTCCGGATCCACGCGGTTTCATCCCGGCCCGTCGGGCCCGGACCACTGGGGGTCTTCCATGGCGTTCCGACACATCAACGAGCTCCCCCTCGGGGACAAGATCTTCCGCGTCGAGCTGGCCAGTGACGACGACATCACCCTGACCCTGACCCTGACCGGATGGCGCGAGGAGGAGCCGGGAGCGCCGATCGCGGACGGCATGCTCACCATGCCCCTCGCCGACGTCCCCACCCTCCGCATCGCCCTCAACCGCGGTCTGCGGGCGCTGGCCCTCGCGGCGGACGTCGCCGAGCCCATCCCGGACCGGGACATCCTCCGCGAGCTGTTCCCCGGCCACGGTGCCCCGTGGGTTCCGCAGCACGAGGAGGACCTGACCCGCCGGTTCCACGCCGGGGAGACCGTGGCGCGGATCGCCGCCCGCTTCGGGCGGACCCCGGACTCGGTGCGGACCAAGCTCCGGGAGCTGGGCCACGACCCGCGCCGTCCGGAGTACTGCCCTCCGGACGGTTGCCTGTCGTGGTCCCGGTACGCCTCGCCCGCCCTGCTCGGCTCCCCCGTCGGGGAGGGCGGCGCCGCGGAGTGATCCCGGCCCCCCGGCGCGCGGCGCGCGGGCCCGTCCGGCCCCGGTCGGGCGGGCTCCGCCGGGCGGCGCCGTATAGCGTGGGACGCACCGTTCCCCTCCCGTC
>NZ_VKHS01000830.1 GCF_014141525.1 Streptomyces calidiresistens | reverse complement strand
GGGTCAGGGCTCGCCGACGGGTGCGGGGGAGCGGCGGTCCGTCCCGCCGGTCGGTGGGGCGACGGCGCCCGGGGCGCCGGGAACCGGAGGGGGAGCGGCTCCCACCGCCTCCTCCACGGAGGCCTTGTCGGAGGCCTTGTCGGCACCGGCGCGTTCGCGGTCCATCTCCCGCCATTCGGGCCGCAGTCCGGCCAACAGGGTCGCCGCGAGGTAGATCCCGCCGGCGACCGCCAGGGCCGGAGCCCAGCCGAAGGCGGTGACGGCCGCGCCGGCCAGCAGCCCGCCGAAGGGGATGCCGATCCAGGCCAGGGCGTCGAGCAGGCCGCCGACCCGCCCCAGCAGGTGCGGGGGGATGCGTTCGAAGATCACCGCGGTCAGCACCGGGTTGAGGAAGCCCGAGCCGAAGCCGGCCACCGCGAACACCGCCAGCGCGACCCCGAGGTGGGCGTCGAGGGCCAGCACCAGGAAGCGCGGCGCCCCCACGGTCAGCAGACCGGCGAAGAAGACCAGGCGGCGTCCGAGCCGGTGGCCGATGGCGGTGATGACCAGGCTGCCGAGGATCGCCCCGGCTCCCATGACGGCCACCAACAGACCCAGGGCGGCCGGACCGTTGCCGCTCTCCCGTGCCCAGACCGGCATCAGGACGGCGGCCATGGCGCTGTCCAGGAGGTTGATCACCGCGATCAGTGCCGCGATCACCATCAGGAGCCGGTCCCGGCGCAGGAAGGCGAAGCCCTCGGCCAGGCGGCGCCAGTAGCCGATGTCGTCCTCCGGGGTCGCGGGCTCCTCGGCCGGGGCGCCCATGTCCCGGGGCACCACCACGGTGACCACCAGCCAGCCCAGGGCGAAGCAGACGGCGTTGAGGACGAGGGCGGGCAGGGGGCCGACCCAGGCCACCAGTGCGCCACCGGCCGCCGGGCCGACGGTCAGGGCCAGTCGTTCGGTCACCCCCGCCAGTCCGGTGGCCCGTTCCAGCGGCAACCCGCTGCGCCGGGCGGCCTCGGGGATCATCACTCGCTTGGCCAGGTCGCCGGGCCCGCGGGTGAGGCCGATCAGCGCGACCACGACGAGCAGCCCCCACATCGGGAGGGCGTCGAGCACGTGCAGCAGCGGGACGAGGGCGACGGCGAGGGCGCTGAAGACATCGGCCACCCGGGAGACCCGTCGGGGCCCGAGCCGGTCCACCAGCGGACCGCTGAACGCCTTGGCCGCCACGTAGGGGGCCATCTCGCAGAAGGCCACCACCCCGGTCCACCCGGCGCTGCCGGTGGTGACCAGCACGTACCAGGGCAGGGCGATGGAGGAGACGAAGGTGCCGGTCAGGGCGACGGAGAGGGCGGCGAGGACCCCGGAGACGGGGCGCCAGCGGGCTATTCGGCCGAGCACGTCGTCCCCCGGGACGTCCCGTGTCCCGTCCCGTCCGTCGTTCCCCCCACCCGGTTCGGTGGTGTCGGCGGGGGTGCTCACGGAGCACCCTCCCCCGACTCCGCGGGCGCGCCGGTCGCCGGATCGGTCGGCGGGCGGACCGGGGTGTCGGCCGGTGGGGCGGGCTCCTCCGGCAGGGGGAGGACGTGCACGACGACGGAGACCGGTTCGGCACCCGTCCGTCGTTCCCCTTGCTCCGCGCCGGGGTCGTCCGCCGGGTACCGGGAGAGAACCTCCCGGAGTTCCGCGCCCAGCCGGGAGGCCTCCTCCGGGGTGAGGCGCAGTCGTACGTCACCCAGGCTCAGGGCGTGCCGCCAGGGGGTGGGGGAGGTCGGCAGGTGGGCGAACGCCTGCTGGGTCTGTGAGGCGTGCACGGCGGCCACCGATTGGAGGTAGGCCAGGGCGGCGGACGGTTCGCGCTCGATCAGCCCCGGGTCGTCGAAGCGGGTGAACCGGTGCACCGCGCGCCACCACCGCTCGCGTCCACCCGGCCGCTCGGGGTCCTCCTCGACGAATCCGGCGGCGGCCAGTTGGCGCAGGTGGTAGCTGGTGGCCCCGGAGTTCAGGTCGAGCCGGTCGGCGAGGCGGGTGGCGGTGGAGGGCCCGCCGGTGCGCAGCAGGCCGAGCAGCCGCACCCGCACCGGGTGGGTCAGGGCGCGCAGGCCCGGGGCGTCGAGGACGACGGTCTCGGCGGGCCGCGCCCCGGGCTCCGCCGGGGGCGGGGACTGGTCGGAGGTCATGCCCCCACGATAGAACGCAAAGCTTTCTTTGCAAAGATTTCTTTGTGGTTCCGGGTGGTCACGCCGGGCGGGCCCGTCGGGGGAGGGGCGGTCC
>NZ_VKHS01000083.1 GCF_014141525.1 Streptomyces calidiresistens | reverse complement strand
GCCCCGCCCGACGCCCCCCGCCGACTGCTGGGCTCCCTGCTCCGGCCGCGTCGGCGGACCGTCGTCCTCGCCGCCGTCCTCCTGCTGGTGCAACAGGTCGCCGTGCAGGCCGGACCGATGCTGGTGGCCTACGCCATCGACCGGGGCGTGCCCGCCGCCGTCGCCGGCGACCACGGGCCGCTGGTCACCGTCGCCGTGCTCTACGCGATCTCCGCGATCGCCTCCGGTCTGCTGATGAACGGCTACCTGCGGGTCGCCGCCCGGGCGGCCCAGGCGGTCCTGCTGGACCTGCGCGGACGCATTTACCGGCACGGCCAGGCGCTGAGCCTGGACTTCCACGACCGCTACACCTCCGGTCGGTTGATCTCGCGCGCGACCAGCGACGTGCAGGCCCTGCGCGACCTGCTCGACGAGGGCCTGCAGGACCTGCTCATCGTGGTCGTGTCGGTGGGGTACATCGGCGTGCTGCTGATGTGGCTGGACCTCGGCCTCGGCGGGCTCGCCCTGGCCTCCCTGGTTCCCGTGTGGGCGCTGGTGCGCAGCTACCGGCGGCGGGCCGGGGTGATGTTCTCCAAGCGCTCCACCGCCATCGCGTCGGTGATCGTGAAGTTCAACGAGACCCTGAACGGCATCCGTCCGGTCAAGGCCTTCCGCCGCGAACGGCACAACGACGCGCACTTCGCCGGACTCAACGACCGCCACCGCCGGCTCAACGGCGACACCATCCTGGAGATGGCCCGCTTCGTGGTGCTGGCCCGGCTGACCGCGAACGTGGCGATGGCCGCGATCGTCATGTGGGGCGCTTACCGGGTCGCGACCGACGCGCTCGCCCTGGGCGCCCTGGCGGCGGGCGCGCTCTACATCAGGCGGCTCTTCGAGCCGTTGGACCGGTTCGCGATGATCCTCAACTACTGGGAGTCGGCCGCCGCCTCGCTGCACAAGATCGCCGGCCTGCTGGCCCAGCGGCCGGACGTCCCGGAGCCGGAGTCCCCGCGCCGCCTGCCGGAGCGGCCGGCCGGGCGGCCCGGTCGCGAGGTGGTCTTCGAGGGGGTGCGGTTCGCCTACCGCACCGGCGGCGAGGTGCTGCCGCGCTTCGACCTGACGCTGCCCGCCGGGCAGACCGTCGCCCTGGTGGGCGCCACCGGGGCCGGCAAGTCCACCCTCGCCAAGCTCCTGGCCCGGCTCTACGATCCGGTGGAGGGGCGGGTGCTGCTCGACGGCACGGACCTGCGGCACCTGGGGACCCCCGAGCTGCGGCGCGGGGTGGTGATGGTGACCCAGGAGGCGTTCCTGTTCTCCGGCTCGGTCGCGGAGAACATCGCGCTGGGCCGTCCCGACGCCACGCGGCGGGAGATCGAGGCCGCCGCCCGGGCCATCGGGGCACACGAGTTCATCGCCGCGCTCCCCGACGGGTACGACACCGACGTGCGCAAGCGCGGTGGGCGGATCTCCGCCGGACAGCGGCAGTTGGTCTCCTTCGCCCGGGTGCTGCTCGCCGACCCCGGCGTGGTGATCCTGGACGAGGCGACCTCCTCGCTGGACATCCCCGGCGAACAGGCGGTGCAGCGGGCCATGCACACCGTGCTGCGGGATCGCACCGCGGTGGTCATCGCGCACCGGCTGTCCACGGTGGAGATCGCCGACCGGGTGCTGGTCATGGAGGGCGGTCGGATCGTGGAGGACGGCACGCCGGAGGACCTCATCGCCGGCCGCGGGGAGTTCTCCGCGCTGCACCGCGCCTGGCGGGAGAGCCTGGTCCGCTAGCGGTCCGGTTCCGGGCACCCCGCGCCCTCGCGGGAAAGGGGCCCGTCCCCGCAACCCCTCGGGGTGCGGGGACGGGCCCTCGTGTCACACGGTGCGCCGGTCGGGCGCGGACCTCAGCGCAGCAGGACGCCGGCCTCGTGCTCCGGCACCTGCTCGATCTCCATGCTCGGCAGCGCCACCAGGCCCAGCTCGGCGTGCGAGGCGAGCCTCGGATGGGCGGGCAGGATCCGCACGGTGTACCCGAAGGGACCGGACCGGTCGAGCGTCAGCTCACCCTCGTAGGTCCAGCGACCCTCCAGGTCGGCGCCGCCCAGCGGCTTGAGCGGAATCACCCGGGGGTCGGCGAGGGTGTCGTTCTCGTCCACCCGGCCGGTCACCGCCTGCACCTGCACCGCGTCCGGGTCCAGACCGCCCAGCGCCACCCGCACCCGCAGCGGCACCACGCCGCCGAGGACCGGCGGCTCCTCGCCGGAATCCACGTGGTCCACGGAGACTCCGGGCCACTCCCGGCGCACCCGCTCCACGTACGCCGCCAACTCGCGGGCCGCGTCGGTGTCCAGCTCCCGGTGGGCGCGGGCCGCCGGGAAGTACAGCTCGCCGACGTACTCGCGCACCATCCGCTCCGCCAGGACCTTCGGGCCCAGCCGGTCGATGGTCGCGCGGACCATCTCCATCCAGCGCGCCGGCGGTCCGCCGTTGCCGCCCCGGTCGTAGAAGCAGGGCGCCACCTGCTCCTCGATCAGCCCGTACAGCGCGGCGGCCTCCACCGCGTCCCGCCACTGCGGGTCCCGGGCGGCCATGCCGTCGGCGGTGGGGATCTCCCAGCCGAAGTCCTGGTCGGCCCACTCGTCCCACCAGCCGTCCCGCACCGAGAGGTTGAGGCAGCCGTTGAGCGCCGCCTTCATCCCGGAGGTGCCGCACGCCTCCAGCGGGCGGATCGGGTTGTTCAACCACACGTCGCAGCCGGAGTACAGGAAACCGGCCATCGCCATGCCGTAGTCCGGCAGGAAGACGATGCGGGTGCGCAGCTTCGGGTCGTCGGCGAACTTCACCAGCTCCTGGATGAGCCGCTTGCCGCCCTCGTCGGCCGGGTGCGCCTTGCCCGCGACGATGATCTGCACCGGCCGCTCGGGGTGGGTGAGCAGCCTCTTCATCCGCTCGCGGTCGTTGAGCATGAGGGTCAGCCGCTTGTAGGACGGCACCCGGCGGGCGAAGCCGAGGGTGAGGACGTCCGGGTCCAGGACGTCGTCGATCCAGCCCAGTTCGGCGCGGGCCGCGCCGCGCTGCCGCCAGGAGACCCGCAGCCGCTCGCGCACCTCCTGGATCAGCCGCTCGCGCATCTCGCGCCGCAGCTGCCACAGGTCCGTGTCGGACATGTCGGCCGCCCGGACGTCGCGGATCGCGTCATCGGTCCAGGTGGGGGCGTGCACACCGTTGGTGATGGAACCGATCGGCACCTCGGAGGCGTCGAAGCCCGGCCACAACCCGGAGAACATCTCCCGGCTGACGGTGCCGTGGAGGGTGGAGACGCCGTTGCAGCGCTGCGCGGTGCGCAGCCCCAGAACCGCCATGTTGAAGGGGCGCGGCTGCCCCTCGGCGGTCGGCTCCCCGCCCGGCGCGGCGGTGCCCTCGGGCTCGCGCCCCAGCTCCAGCAGCCGGTCCCGGTCCAGCGAGGCCAGTTCGGCGTCCGGGCCGAAGTGCCGGGCCACCAGTTCCTCGGGGAAGCGGTCGATGCCGGCCGGGACGGGGGTGTGGGTGGTGAAGACGGTGCCGGCGCGGACGGCGCGCAGGGCGGCGTCGAAGTCCAGCCCCCGCTCCTCGCCCAGCTCCCGGATGCGCTCGGCCCCCAGGAACCCGGCGTGACCCTCGTTCATGTGGAAGACCTCGGGCTCGGCGTGCCCGGTGATCCGGCAATAGGCGCGCAGCGCCCGCACCCCGCCGATGCCCAGGAGCATCTCCTGGAGCAGGCGGTGCTCGCTGCCGCCGCCGTAGAGGCGGTCGGTGACGTCCCGCTCGGCCGGGTCGTTCTCGGCGAGCGAGGAGTCCAGGAGCAGCAGCGGCACCCGTCCGACGCGGGCCTGCCAGATCTGGGCGCCCAGGGAACGCCCACCGGGCAGGGTCAGGGCCACCCGCACGGGGGTGCCGTCCTCCTCGGCGAGGAGGGTCAACGGCATGGCGTGCGGATCGAGCACCGGGTAGTGCTCCTGTTGCCAGCCGTCGGCGGACAGCGTCTGACGGAAGTAGCCGTGCCGGTAGAGCAGACCGACACCGATCAGCGGGACACCGAGGTCGCTGGCGGCCTTGAGGTGGTCGCCGGCGAGGATGCCGAGACCGCCGGAGTACTGGGGCAGGGCTGCGGTGATGCCGAACTCCGGGGAGAAGTACGCGACGCAGCGCGGCAGTTCCACACCCTCGTGCTGGTACCAGCGGTCATCGGTGAGGTAGTCGCGCAGTTCCTCGGCTGCGACACCGAGGCGGCGGAGGAACCCGCGGTCGGCGGCCAGCTCGGCGAGCCGGGACGCGGAGACCGTGCTGAGCATCCGCACCGGGTCGCCCCCGGCCGCGGCCCACCCCTCGGGATCGACCGAGCGCAACAGCTCCCGGGTCTCGGGGTGCCAGGACCAGCGCAGGTTCAGCGCCAGTTCCTGGAGCGGTAGCAGGGACTCCGGAAGGACGGGACGAACGGAGAATCGACGAATGGCCTTCACCATTCGAAGGTAGCGGCGCGGACGGGCGTGTCGCGAGAGCTTGGGGCGGATTGGGCCGGCGGAGGGACGGTGTGTCGCCCGGGATCCGCGGGAGCGAACGCCGCGCCCCGGAGAGCGGACACGCGTGACGGGCCCGGAATCGCCGTGTTCGGCGGCGGGACCAAACCGTCGCCCGGTCGGGGAGTTGGTCGCGCCCGGGGTGTTCCGAGGGTTTTCGGTGGCTTTTCCTTCAAGGCGTGAAGCCGTCGATGGCCGGCCGATTTACGCTCCCACTCACCTGCCGGGGCCCCCTCGGGACACCCCGATCGGCCGTCACCCGACCGCCGGGGCGGCGGGAACCGGCGGTCGGGGCGGGGCCGGCTCACCCGATGGGGAGCCAGGTGCCGTCCCACAGATGCACGGGATTGCCGGGGGCGCCGCTGGTGCGGAACGGCCCGCCGTCGTGGCCCACCCGCAGCAGACCCGTGCCCGTGGCACCGCTCCACTCGACCTCCGGATACCAGGAGCAGTGGCACGTCTCGGTACGAACCTCCAGGCGCAGCACCAGCGGCTCTTCCTCGGTGATCCGGAACGGCAACCGGGGCGGGGGGAGCTCCTCGCCGGCCTCGCCGTCGAACCCCGCGGTGGGGACGGGAACCGGCCGGGCATCGTCCGGATCGACGGTGAAGGACGCCGGGGTCAGGGCCCCACCGCATCCCGCGTCCCCCGTGTAAACCGGCCAGTCCAACGGTTCCCCCCGCTCCACCACCCGCACGTGCAGCGCGTCCACCACCACCGACTCCCCGCCGTCCACACGCAGAGTGATCTCGACGATGCCGTGGCCGGCCGCGACGGCCCCCGTCTCGCGCACCCACGCCACGGCGTCCTGCGGCAGCGGGGGTTCGGGCACCTCCGCCGGCGGGGCGTCGACCAGGTAGGGATGGCCACAGCCCGTGGACCACACCTCCGGTCGGACCGTCCACACCGGCGGTACGGGGGAGTCCCGCCCGTCGGCCCGGCTCTCCGCGGCGGAGCCGCCGGAGTCACCCTCCTCCGGCCCCCCGACCCCGAGGGGGTTCGCCGTGACCACCCACACCGTCACCGGGGCGAGGAGCAGGAACGCCACCACCGCCCCGAGAGCCCGGGCCGGGAGGCGGGCTCCCGTCCGGGGCGGCTCATCCCCCGTGGAGGCCACCGGGACACCACCGACGGGGGCGGAGGGGGAGGTGGCACCGGGGTCCCCCTCGACGCCGTCGGACGCGTCCACGGCACCGCCGCCCGCCGGGGGTGACGCCGGAGCGGCACCCCTGCCCCGACGCCGGGCGTCATCGGCGAGGACCCACAGGCGGTGCAGTTCCACCAGTTCCGCCGGCTCGGCCCCGCACAGCCGGGCGAGACGCTCCACCGGCGCGTATTCCGGCGGGACGGCCTCGCCGGAGCAGTAACGGTGGAGGGTGGAGGTGCCCGGGTGCAGTTTCCGGGCCAGGGTGCCGTAGCCGAGGCCGGACCGCTCCTTGTACCGGCGCATGGCTCCGGCGAACTCCTCGATCGGCCGATCCCCCGTCGCCATCCCGTCGGCTCCTTCCCCCTCGGCCCCGGCACGCCGTTCACATGGTCCACGTGGACCGTGTGAACCACGGGGTTCATATGGTCCACGTCGTGCCCGGGGTTCCGTTCGCCCCCTTGTCGGGACGACGGGGTACCCACGACCGTACCGACCTCCCGCTCCCCGGCCGTCCGGGAAAGCAGGCGTTCCACGGCGGCGTTCCACCCCGTCGGTGTTTTCGCCGGTGGAAGGCCTTCCGGGTGTTCCGGTATCCCGTTCCGACGCCGTACCGGTGTGCCCCGACACGGCGCCGGTCATCCTCGGACCGAGGGCCGGGAAAACCCGGCCCCGTCATCGGATTCCGGGGGAAACCGTGCTCACCACCCGCTCACGAATCGCCGTCACCACCGGCACGCTGATCGCTCTCGCGGTCCCGACCCTTTCCTGGTCGGCCCGGGCGGACCAGCCGCCGACCACCGACTCGACCGCACCCGCCGTCCCGACGTTCCTCGAGCCGGGGGAACTGCCGCCGCACCCGTGGTCCGACTGGTACGCGGGGGAGGTCGGAGCAGGGCCGTCGGACGCGCCGTTGGCCTACATCGACCACCTGCTGCCGGAGGAGAACCTGTGGCACCGCCGCCACTGGACCGAGTACGACGCCGGGGCGCTGCAGGTCGTGATGGACGCCGGTGACCCGGACACCGCCGCCGAACTGACCGCGGGTCTGGAGGAGGCCCTGGCGAACGCCGCCGCCGACTGGCTGCGCGAGAACCCCGGCTCGGTGGCCGGCTGGGACGAGCACTGCGGTACGGAGGCCGGTGACTCCTCCGCCGTGTACAGCGTGCACACCGCCCCACCCATGGCCGGCACCTCGATCCACCTGTACGGCATCGGCCGGGTCGGGGAGCACGTCACCGTGGTCCAGTGGGGACAGATGGGGTCCTTGGGGGACGCCCCGGTGGAGGAGTTCCGTACCACCCTCGCGACGGCTCTGAACCACCTCGCGGCCGACTGACCCAGCGCCCGCGGCCCGATGCGGCGGCCCGCCGGTGATCAGCCGGTGGGCCGTCCCCGCCCCGGAACCCGGGACGGCGGGCACCGAGTAGGGGTCACCCGGTGGGGAAGTGTTCTTCCGCCCGGGCACGAAGACGCTCCCGGAAATCCTCCAGCCGTCGCGCGTCGGTCCCCGGTTCCGGGGGCAGGGAGTCGAGTTCCTCCACCATCGTATGGAAAAAGATCATCCCCTTCGCTCCGGCGCCACACAGGGCATCGATTTCTTCTTCCGCCTCATCCCATCGGGAGCAGGCACAGTGCACCAGTACCGAACCCGCCCTCCCGAGGTATTTCTCCATTCCGGCCCGCTCCACCCATTTGCTGAATTCACTCATTGCCCGTGCCCACCACTGTCGGGCCTCCCCCTCCTGCCCCATCACCCGATGCGTCAGGGCTATCTCGTAATATTTGTCTCCATTTTCCGGATTGATTTCAATGGCACGACGAAGGTCGGCCAGTGCGGCATTGTGGTTCCCCAGGGCCCGGTGGGTTCGACCCCGTGCGACGAGGGCCTGATCGGAGTTGGGATCAACTGCGACGGCATGGTTGAGGTCGACCATCGCGCCCCTGTGGTCTCCCAGCACTCCGCGCAACTGACCACGCATGATGAGGCCCCAGACGTTATCGGGGTCGAGCCGGACGGCATGATCGAAATCGGTGAGAGCGGCGCCGCACTTCCCCATCAGTTGATGGTTTTTCCCACGGGCGAGCCAGGGCCAGGCACTACGGGGATCAAAAGCGATGGCACGATCGAGGTCGGCCATCGCCTCGGCGTGGTCGCCCATGGCCCAGCGCAAATCTCCACGCCTGGCGAGAATCCATGAGTTGTCCGGGGCCAGTTCGACGGCGCGCTCGATGTCGATGAGGGCGGCAGCCTCGTCGCCCATCTGCTGATACAGCCGACTGCGGTTGTCATAAGCCCTTGCGTCGCAGGGATCGATCTCGATGACACGATCGAAATCGGCCATTGCCGCAGCGTAATCACCCAGAGTCTCGCGCATCAGTCCGCAGAATCCACGAATGAGGGCGATGTCGGATCCCAGTTCGGTGAGGCGGGGGAGATCGGCGAGGACTGCGGCGTGCTTGCCGAGGGCCTGGTGGACCTGAATTCTATGGGCATAGCCCCATGGAGCTTCCGGGTCGAGCTCGATGCCCCGATCGAAGTCGGCGAGGGCCGCGGCGTGGTCACCGAAAGTCTTCCGGCTCAGGCCACGACTGAGGTGGGACCAGGCGTCCTCGGGGTTGAGCTCGACGGCACGATCGAAGTCGACCATCGCGGCGTCGTGGTTTCCGAGGGCATCGTGGGTCCGGCCGCGGCCGATGTAGGCCCCGGCGTAGCCGGGTTCGAGGTCGAGGGCACGACCGAAATCGGCGAGGGCCAGGACATGCTCACCGAGGGCCTGCCGGCTTTCGCCGCGATCGGCGAGGGCCAGGGCATTGTCGGGTTCGAGGTCGAGGGCATGATCGAAATCGGTGAGGGCCCCGGCATGGTCACCGAGGGCCTGCCTGCTCTCTCCACGGGCCACCCGGGCCCAGATGTAGTCGGGATCAAGCGCGATGGCGCGGTCGAAATCCATGCGCGCCGCGGTGTGATCGGCGATGCCGACATACTGCCGGCCTCGGAGGGTGTGGGCCCGGGCCCGTTCCCTGACGGGGAGACCGGGTGCCGTGATCAGGTGTCCCAGAATGGCGATGCGGCCCTCCGCGTCCTCGGTTCGGGGTGTGAGGCGCGTCGCCCAGTCGAGGGTGGCCCGGTGGCCGCTCTCACTCCCGGCGCGGTGAAGCGCCGTGGCCCAGGCACTCAGGCTTTCCGAGCCCCGGGCGCAGGCCGGGATGGCGTCGGCCAACGCCTCGGGTAGGACCCGGTCGGGGTCGGCACACAGCAGGTGGTGGATCTCCGCGGTGCGGTGGGCGCGCCACCGGTCGTCGCCCCATTGTCGAGCGCCAAGAGTGATGAGGTGGACTTCGAGGGCCTCGCGTTCGCGGGCGTGGTGGTCGACCAGGCGGGTGTGGAGGTCACGCCAGCGGCGGGGGGAGCGGGTGCGGTGCAGGCGCAGCATCTGTTCGCGTACCAGTTGGTGGTAGCGGTAACGGCCGGCGTCGGCGGTCACGAACGGCAGGGTCCCCAGCCATCCGCAGCCCTCCTCCGGCCGGGCGTCGGCGAGAAGGAGTTGGTAGAGGTCCTCGTCGATCTCGGTCGGCAGGGCGCAGGCCAGGATGGCCTCCCGGCGGGCGGGGTCGCGCTGCCCGGCGAGGAAGCGTTCCACGGCCGTCTCGGCGGGGTCGCCGACCTGTCCGGGGTCGGTGGGGCGGGCTTGGGCGAGCATGTCCACCAGCACCGGCAGCCCCCCGGTCAGCCGCAGGATGGTCGCCACCACCGACTCCTCCACCACTCCGTGCCGGGCCAGCAGTTCGGTGGCCTCGGCGTCGGTGAAGGGCTCCAGCGACACCTGCACCACCTCCCGGACCATCTCCCCCCACACGCCCGGTGTCAACGCGCTCTGCCCGGCCATCACCGCGATCACGTTCAGCGGCAACTCCCCGTACCGCTCACCGGCCACCACATCGTGCACCCACTCCTCCACACCCGGGCCGATCCGCTCCCACACGTCGAGGATCACCACCACCGACCGCCGGTCCCGGGCCACCTCCGTCAGGTCCTCGATGAACACCGGTGTCAGCTCACCCACCGGATCCAGCACCAACTGCGCGTCCCGCCGATCCTTGACCCGCGTACGCACAGCCCGCGCCCAATCCAGGCCACGCGCCAGCTGATCGGCTCCGACCGTTCCGGTGGGATCACCCAACAGCAGTCCGGCACCGGCCAACACACCGCGAGCGGCCAACGAGGCGGGCGCCGAGGGCCCGCCCTCGCCTTCCGGCCCGACCAACGACGTGCTCTCCGCCTCCCGTCGCCGCTGCCAATAGGTCTCCAGCCGCTTGTCGAACTCCCTGAGCTCCGTTCCCTGCCGCTTCAGGTCCCGGGCGATCGCGGTCATCCCCGCCACCGGCCCGACCACCTCGTCCGTCAACAGCGCACACAACGCGCCCTGCTCCTCGGCCTGCCCCCTCCAGCGACGCACCAGCGTGGACTTCCCCACCCCCGCCTGACCGCGGACATGGAACACGAACTCGTAGTCGTCCGCCCCCGGATCACGCCGCAGATTCGCCTCGAACACCGCCAACTCCCCGTGCCGGCCCACGAAGTGCTCCCCCTGCCGCCGACGCAACCGCTCCCGACGCCCCACCGACCCACGTCCCGCCATCGACACCGCCCCCTCGCGGTCCGCTCCGATCGCCTCCCACACGGTTACCAGGCCCCCGGGCGTTCCGTCCCCGGAATCCGGGCAGCACCGGTCCTCTTCCGAACTGCCGGTCATACGACTGCCGTAGTTCGTCAGCGGATCATCGCCCGGTTGCCGTCTCCTCCTCGGATCGCCGGCGGGGGCCGTACCGGGTCCTGTGACGGCCGGGGCCGCTCCCCTCCCCCGGCCCGGACGCCGACGACCCCGGTCCCGCCGGCGGGGCCGGTGGGACCGGGGTCGTCGGGGAGAGGTCAGGGGGTGATCGTGGCGCAGGCGTAGCGGTCGCCGGCGTCCCCGGTGGCGAGGGTGGTCTCGTCGGGGCCGGGGCCGTCCGCGTCCTCCGACTGGTAACGGTCCGGGATGTGGGCGTAGTTGTCGGGGTCCTCGTGGAGGATCACCGCCACCCCCTCGGTGGGGAGGTCGTCGAAGGTGAAGCGGTCGGTGACGAAGGTGGCCTCCGCCGTTCCGTCCTCGGTGACCAGCAGGGACGGCATGTCACCGGGGTGCTCGGGGTGGTCGGCGTCGTCGGGGTTCCAGTGCCCGCCGGCGGTGGTGAACGCCCCGTCGGGGGCGTCGGCGTCGCACTCCGCCGTCTCGTGCAGGTGGAAACCGTGGAAGCCGGCGTCCAGCGTCAGGTCCGTCAGCGACACCTCTCCCCGGACCATGCCGTTCTGCTCGCTCAGCGAGAAGGTGCCGACGTTCTGCCCGTCGCGGTCGGTCAGATCGGCGGACAGGCCGTTCGAGGCGTCGTCCTGCTCCACCGCCGGCGCGGCGGCGGGGTCGGCGGTGGTGTCGGCCGCACAGGCCGTCATTCCGAGGAGGGCGACGGCCGCGATCGCGGTGGCGTGGCGGAACCGGGTGCCTCGTGTCATCGGGGATTCTCCCTGGCGTGGAGTGGGGAACGCCCGGAGGGCGTCCGGGCGTTCCCATCGATACCGCACCGGGAAGGGGCGAAACGCGCATCACGGACGGGGCGTTCGGGTGAGTCGGGGACAACCACCCGGTTGTCCCCGACTCACCCCTCGAACTCCCGCAAGCGCATTCGGGGCGATCGCTCACGGGTACAACCGGCAACCGTGGGAGGCATGGTGCGTGCCGGCCCGTCCCGGTCCCGTCCCGGGGTGCCGGCACCGCTCCGCCGCCCCGGACGGGAGGCCCCCACGGCGGCGCGGGTGACGGAAAACGGAGGAGGGAAAACGGAGAAGCCCGGCACCGCCCCGGTCACGCCCGCTCCTCCCCCGGCCGGGGGCCC
>NZ_VKHS01000829.1 GCF_014141525.1 Streptomyces calidiresistens | reverse complement strand
ACCCGAACCCCTGCTCCCCGCGCGCGCGGGGATGGCACCACCGGGCCCCACCCCGCCACGACCGGGGCCCGCGGCGGCGTACCCCAATCACCTCCCGGGGGGAGGGGCATCGCGATATCGTGTCCTCGCCCCTTTCTCCGGGGCGCCGGGCCCGGGTTTCCCCGCGTGAGCGGGGGTGGACCGGTTGGTAGCAGGGGCGCCGCTCCGAAAGCGCCGGGTTCCCCGCGTGAGCGGGGGTGAAGCAACGAAGGCCCTCGACCCCGCACGGGTCGAGGGCCTTGCTCGTGCCGGGTAATGAGCGCCCCCCCCACTTGCGTGCACCCCAATTTAGGGTGTAGCCTCGTGGTTGTGAGGTCAGGGGAGCAGCCCCAGACCCGCCCGTAAGTCACTCGGGAGCACCAGATGGACACCACCCTCACCGCCGCCCACGCCGCCACCGAGGCGGGCGTCACCGTCGCCACGATCCGCACCTGGTGCCGCCGCGGCGTCATCACGGCCACCAAGGTCAGCGGCCGGTGGGTCATCGACCCCTCCTCCCTGAACCGCCGCATCCGCATCGGACAGGAGTCCCGCACCATGACCCCGACCACCACCTACCGCATCGAGCAGGGCACCGCCATCCGCTACGGCACCGAACGCGAGGTGTGGAGCGTCGTGCGCACCGACGGCACCCCCGCCGGCTTCGGCCCCGGCCAGGACCCCCGCATCCACAACGCCACCTTCACCACCCCCGAGATCGCGGAGATCTACCGCCGCTTCTACGAGGAGACCCCCGCCGGCTACCGCCTGGAGCGCGACCACCACAGCTCCCGCTCCATGCGCCGCGGCTCCTACTGGCGCCTCACCGGCTCGGGCCAAGACGACCCCGACACCATCCGGCACATCTGGGAAGACGGCGAGGAAGTCCGGGGCTCCTGGCCGGAGGGCACCACCTGGCTGGACGTGCTGATCTTCCTGGCCAACCGCCACGCCGAAGGCGCCCCCGCCCGCATCGAGAAGGCCGCCGCTGAGAAGGCCATCGCCGAGGCCGAGGCCGCCGTCCGGGAAGCCCGCGAGGCCCAGCTCGCCGAAGCCCGCCGCACCAAGGGCGCCCTGGCCACCGACCGCCAGATCAGCTACATCCTCAGCCTCCTGGCACGCCGCCGCGACAGCGGTGAGGGCGGCGGCTTCTTCAGCGGCCCCACCACCCGCGCCGACCTCGAACTCCTCTCCAAGGCCGAGGCGTCCGCCTACATCGACTCCCTCACCGACAACTACTGACCCCGCCACCGAAAGGCACACCCCATGAGCACGAGCAGCCACGTCCAGATCAACGAGGTCGTCGAGGACCTGGAGCTGTACCGCCACTTCCCCGGCCGGAACACATCGCAGCCGGCCCACATCCTGCTGGACCTCAAGAACGGCACGCTGTCCGCCTCCTACGACGTCGAGGTCGGCGAAGGCACGCCCCCGGAGGTGTTCTACGGCCACACCCGCCGCTACCGCATCCCGCTCATCACCGCACAGGCGGCCAACACGGCCATGCAGGAGATCGCCCCCCTCGCGGACCGCATCCTCGCGGACTCCAGCATCGAGTGGGACGGCAACAACAACGTCGCGGTCCTCGGAGAGGACGCGCAGGAAGCGGAAGAGGAAATCCGCGAGCACCTCGGCTGCGACAGGAAAAACCCGGAGGGAGCCTTCGACCCCAACTCTTTGATCGCCGAATGGGACATCGACGGCGTCACGGCGGACACCACCGACAGCCGGCTGGAGGAGATCGAGCGGGAGATCCTTACCGGTATTTCGGAGGTGGACGAGGGCACCCCGGTCTGCCCGGCACTCCTGCCCCATCTCAAAGAGTTGCGGGACGACCTGGCGGAGGAGGACCCCCTCACCCCGGCCGAACTCCAGACGGCCCGCGAGGACCTGGGCCTCACCGGGGACCTCCTCGCCAAGCTCCTGGGCGTCAACCCCCGCACCCTGCGCTCCTGGGAAGCAGGCAGGGACCCCATCCCCGGGCGGATCCGCCCTGAGATCGCGCAAGTGCGCGCCACCACCGCCGCCGCCGTGGACGCCATCGTCCAGGAGCACGACGGCGAGGACGAGCCGTCCCTGTTGACGTACCGCAGTGACGAGGACTTCCGCGCTACGAGCCCGGACTGGCCCCTCGCCCGGTACTCCGCGCAGTGGCACCGCCGGGCCACCCTCCGCGCTGCCGAGCGTCTGCCCGGCGCCCGCATCACCTACGGCGGCGACACCGAGTAGCCCCCGGCCCCGCC
>NZ_VKHS01000828.1 GCF_014141525.1 Streptomyces calidiresistens | reverse complement strand
GGGGAGGTCGGGGCGGTGCGGGGTCGCCCGGCATGAGCAACGCTGTGGCCGGGGCCGGGGCATACCTGTGCCGGCGAAGTGAGAAATGGGTTCGGCGGGCGATGAATATTCCCCGGATCGGTGACGGTCGGAAAATATTTCGTCGCAGGCGGCGGTGGAGGGCGTGCTAGTGTCGTTCCCAGTTGCAGTAGTGGTTGCCTGAAGGTTTTTCCGACGGGGTGATCATCACGGCGACCGGAGTTCACGAGGTGTGGGCTCCGAGCACCGTCCTGAAGGAGATTCATTATGGCTTCCGGTACCGTGAAGTGGTTCAACTCGGAAAAGGGCTTCGGCTTCATCGAGCAGGACGGCGGCGGCCCCGACGTCTTCGCCCACTACTCGAACATCGCCGCCCAGGGCTTCCGTGAGCTGCTCGAGGGCCAGAAGGTGACCTTCGAGATCGCGCAGGGCCAGAAGGGCCCGACCGCCGAGAACATCGTTCCGGCCTGACGCGCTCGACGCTCACGCGTACATCGCGGCCGGGGCCCGCACCTTGGGGTGCGGGCCCCGGCTCGCTGTTTTCGGGATTCCGGGGATTCGACGGGTTGCTTCCGTCGCCCATTCGACGCCTCCGACCGTCGGGAAAGCGATGCGAACGCATCGGTTTCCCGGAACATCGGGTGGCCGCTCCGGATCCATCATCCCGGCTCGTTCCTGCGATTCTCTGCGCCACTCGTGTGCTGCGGGAATTCCTTGGTACGCGCCGCATCAAGGAAGGTTCCGTATGAACCGCACACGCACGTACGACCGTTCCGGCCGCGGCTTCGCCGCCGGATCGGGGACCGGTGGCTCCGGCGCGGGCCGGGGCGCCGCCCGTTTCGGGGGAGACGCCTCCCGCCGCTCCGGCCCCCCGCGTCGCTCCCGGAGTTCCGCCCCCCGGCAGGCTCCCCGGGGCGAGTTCGCTCTTCCGAAGACCGTCACGCCCGCCCTGCCGCCGGTGGAGGCCTTCGCCGATCTCGACATGCCGGCCCCCCTGTTGGCCGCTCTCGCCCGGGAGGGTGTGAGCGTGCCGTTCCCCATCCAGGGGGCGACGCTCCCCAACTCCCTGGCGGGACGCGACGTGTTGGGCCGTGGTCGCACGGGCTCGGGCAAGACCCTCGCGTTCGGTCTGGCGATGCTGGCCCGCACGGCCGGTCGTCGTGCCGAGCCGCGTCGGCCGCTGAGCCTGGTCCTGGTGCCCACCCGTGAGTTGGCCCAGCAGGTCACCGACGCCCTCGCCCCGTACGCGCGCGCCCTGCACCTGCGGTCGGCCACCGTCGTCGGCGGGATGTCGATCGGCCGGCAGGCCAACGCCCTGCGCTCGGGCGCGGAGGTGGTCGTCGCCACGCCGGGTCGGCTGAAGGACCTGATCGACCGGGGCGACTGCCGACTGGACGATGTCGGCATCACCGTCCTGGACGAGGCCGACCAGATGACGGACATGGGCTTCATGCCGCAGGTCACCGCGCTGCTGGACCGGGTGCGTCCGGACGGGCAGCGGATGCTCTTCTCGGCGACCCTGGACCGCAACGTCGACCTGCTGGTCCGCCGCTACCTGTCCGACCCGGTGGTGCACTCCGTCGATCCCTCGGCGGGCGCGGTCACCACGATGGAGCACCACCTGCTCCACGTCGAGGAGGACGACAAGCGCCGGACCACCACCGAGATCGCGGCGCGGGACGGCCGGGTGATCATGTTCCTGGACACCAAGCGCGCCGTGGACCGGTTGACCAAGCACCTGTTGAGCAACGGGGTGCGGGCCGCCGCCCTGCACGGCGGCAGGACCCAGCCGCAGCGCACCCGGACCCTGGAGGGGTTCAAGAACGGGCACGTGACGGTGCTGGTGGCGACGAACGTCGCGGCGCGCGGCATCCACGTGGACGACCTCGACCTGGTCGTCAACGTCGATCCGCCCAACGATCACAAGGACTACCTGCACCGGGGCGGTCGCACCGCCCGGGCCGGGGAGTCCGGCAGTGTCGTCACCCTGGTGACGCCCGCCCAGCGTCGCGAGATGAGCCGGCTGATGGCGACGGCGGGCATCACGCCGCGGGTCACCCGGGTGCGTGCGGGCGAGGAGGAGCTGAGCCGGATCACGGGGGCCCGGGAGCCCTCCGGGGTGCCGGTCGTCATCCCCGCCCCGGCGCCGGAGCGGCCCCGGGCCGGCGGGGCCGTGAACTCCTCGTCCCGCGGTCGTCGCGGGCGTTCCGGTGGGGCCCGTTCCGGTGGGGGACGTTCCGGTGGTGGAGCG
>NZ_VKHS01000827.1 GCF_014141525.1 Streptomyces calidiresistens | reverse complement strand
GCATCGTGCCCCTCGGGGGTCGACGCTCCGGGGGCGGGGGACCGGCCTCCGAGGTGCCCGGAACGACGGACAAGCGCACCACGAACCGGAGCGGGGAACCCTCCGGCAGTTCGGAGACGCCCACCTCCGCCGCCACCGTGTCACCACCCAGTCGGCGCAGCACCACCCTGAGGCTCCCGGGCTCCCGGCGGGAGACATCCGAGGACAGCCACACCCAGGTCGAGGGCGGGGCGAAGAAGTCACCCACGGGGTGCCCCCGGAGCTCCTCCGCGGCACCGCCCAGCAACCGTGCGGCGCTTCGGGTGCAGTTCAGGATCTCCCCCGCGGCGTCGAGCATCAGCTCGGCGGGTTCCTCCCGGTCCGCCGAGCGTGCTCCCCACGGTTCGAGGCAGCCGGTCATGCGCCACCCACCGTCACGACACCACTGCGAGCGTGCTCCACATCCCCATTAGACGATCTCCCGGCTCCCCCCGCCTCCCCGGAACGACCGGGTGGGCGAGTGAACGCCGCGTTTCGGACCTCCCGGCCGAAACGGTGTCCACGCCCCCGTCTCCCCCGGGGCGGGGGCGGGGAGGTGCGGTCGTGGCGCCGCGTCGTTCCCGGACCGCGTCCGCGCCGGCCGGGGGATCCGGCATCCGTCCCCGATACCCCGGGGGGCATGGGGCGGAAGGTGTTAGGGTTGGAACGTGCATACCCCCCGGGGTATAAAAGTCACAGGAGGGGGAACGGCCCGGTCGGCCCCGGAGCCCGGCCCCCACCCCCGTCTCCACCGAGGAGAGCCGAATGATCACCGTTCTTCCCATCGAGACCCCCGGCCTCGGAGATCGCACCCACCTCGCCCACGACGGCACCACCGCGCTGGTGGTCGACCCGCAGCGCGATTACGACCGGGTCACCGACCTCGCCGACTCCCTCGGGGTGCGCATCACCCACGTCTTCGAGACGCACATCCACAACGACTACGTCACCGGCGGCCTCGCCCTCGCCCGTGAGGTCGGCGCCCGGTACCTGGTCAACGCCGACGACGAGGTCTCCTTCGAACGCACCCCCATCCGCGACGGCGAGGTCGTCGAGGTGGGCACCATGCGGGTCCGGGCGATCCACACCCCCGGCCACACCCACACCCACCTGTCCTACGCGCTGGAGGCGGACGGCGAGCAGGTGGCGGTCTTCACCGGCGGCTCCCTGCTGTACGGCACCACCGGCCGCCCCGACCTGCTCGGCCCGGCCCACACCGACACCCTGGTGCGCGCCCAGTGGCACTCGGCCCGTCGCCTGGCGAACGAACTACCCGACGACACCGCCGTCTACCCCACGCACGGCTTCGGATCCTTCTGCTCCGCCACGCAGGCCACCGGCGAAACCGGCACCATCGGCGGCGAGAAGAAGGACAACATCGCGCTGACCGCCGACGAGGAGACCTACGTCGAGCGACTGCTCGCGGGCCTGGACGCCTTCCCCGCGTACTACGCGCACATGGGGCCCGCCAACGCCGCCGGCCCGGGGGCGCCGGACCTCTCCCCGCCGTCCGTCGCCGACCCCGCCGAACTGCGACGGCGCATCGAGGCCGGGGAATGGGTCGTGGACCTGCGCGATCGCACGGCCTTCGCCGCCGGGCACCTCACGGGGAGCCTCAACTTCGGCCTCGACGGTCCCTTCATCACCTACCTGGGTTGGCTCATCCCGTGGGGGACCCCCGTCGTCCTGCTCGGCGCCACCGCCCGGGATGTCGCCGAGGCCCAGCGCGAGATGGTCCGCATCGGCATCGAACGCCCCGCCGCCATGGCCACCGGGACACCGGGGGAGTGGGCCGGCGGCGAACCGCTCGCCTCCCACGCCCGGGCGACGTTCGCCGATCTCGCCGCAGCCCTCGGAAAACGGGACGCCGGCCCCGACCGTTCCGGCACGCCGGAGGGGACGGTCGTCCTGGACGTGCGACGGAACCAGGAGCGCCGCGAGGCGCACATCCCCGGCTCCGTCCACATCCCCATTCACGAGGTCCCCGCACGGATCGACGAGATCCCCGCCGGGCGGGTCTGGGTGCACTGCGCCGGCGGCTACCGCGCCGGGGTCGTCGCCGCCCTGCTCCACGCCCGGGGCCGGGACGTCGTCGCCGTCGACGACGGCTTCGACAACGCCCGCTCGGCCGGGCTGTGCGCCCTCCCCACCGACACCGCCACCCACGGGACCACCGGCACCGGCACCGGCACCGGCACCGAGTCCACCGACCACCGACAGGAGATCCCCGCGTGAGCACCCCCACCCACCACC
>NZ_VKHS01000826.1 GCF_014141525.1 Streptomyces calidiresistens | reverse complement strand
ACCCCCCACCCCGCCGACGTCGCCGGGGCCCCGAACCGCCCGTTCGCCGCCGAGGGACCCGGCGGCGCCCGGCGGGACCCGCGAGGGGAGGCGCCGGTCACCGCGACGGCGTCCCCCACCGGCCCCGCACCCGACTCCGCGGAGGTACGCAAGCCATGACCGCTCACACCCCGACCGGGAGCCGCACCGGTTCCCCCACCGCCGGCCGGACCGTGCTGACCGGTGCGAGAGTCGTGCTGCCCGGCGGCGTCGCCGAGGGCGGACGGGTCACCGTGGAGGGCGGACGGATCGTCACCGGCCGCCCCGAGGAGGAGGGCACCCTGGACCTGACCGGGTACTGGGTGGTGCCCGGCTTCGTGGACATGCACGTGCACGGGGGCGGCGGGGCGTCCTTCTCCACCGGCACCGCCGCCGACGCCCTGACCGTCATCGACACCCACCGGCGGCACGGCACCACCACCATGGTCGCCTCCACCGTCACCGACGACCTCGACGGTCTGGCGGACCGGGCCGGGCTGCTGTCGGAGCTGACCGAGCAGGGCGACTTGGCGGGCATCCACTTCGAGGGGCCGTTCATCGCCCTCAACCGCTGCGGCGCCCACCAGCCGTCGCTGCTGCGCGAGCCGGAGCCGGGCGAGGTGCGCAAGCTGATCGCCGCGGCCCGCGGCTCCGCCCGCATGCTCACCATCGCGCCCGAACTGCCGCACGGCATCGAGGCGGTGCGGCTGCTGGCGGACCACGGGGTGATCCCGGCCGTCGGGCACACCGACGCCGACTGGGAGACCACCCGCCGGGCCATCGACGCCGGCGCCCGGGTCGCCACCCACCTGTTCAACGCAATGCCGGCGCTCGCCCACCGCGCGCCGGGGCCGATCCCGGCGCTGCTGGAGGACGAGCGGGTCACGGTCGAGCTGATCAACGACGGCGTGCACCTGCACCCCTCGGTGCTGCGCCTGGCGTTCCGCAACGCCGGGCCGGGCCGGGTGGCGTTCATCACCGACGCGATGGGCGCGGCCGGGATGGGGGACGGCACCTACCCCCTGGGACCGCTGGAGGTCGAGGTGCGGGACGGCGTGGCACGGCTGGTCGAGGGCGGCGCCATCGCCGGTTCCACCCTGACCCTGGACCACGCGCTGCGGCGGGCGGTGCTGGAGGACGGCCTGGGCATCACCGAGGCGGTGCACGCGCTGTCCACGACACCGGCGCGGGTGCTGGGGCTCGGGGACCGGGTGGGGTCGATCGAGGCGGGCAAGGACGCCGATCTGGTGGTCCTGGACACCGATCTGACGGTGGTGGGGGTGATGCGGCGCGGCGAGTGGCTGTCCGGGCCGCCGGTGACCGGTGCCGTGGCGGCGTCGGTCCCCGCGGCGGGCGCCCCCCGGGGCTGATCCGCCCCGGGCGCCGTGGGGCGGCCGGGCGGCGGCCGATCCATCCGGTCCACGGTCACCCGCGCGACGGGGCCGGGCCCACCCGGGGGTGGGCCCGGCCCCGTCGTCGCGTCGCGGGCGCGGTGGTCTGCGCGGTGTCGGGCCGGAGTCGGGCCGACGCCGTGTCACCAGTCCGGCTTGTCGCCCCGCTCGGTGATCAGGATGCGGTCGATCACGGCATCACAGCTGTCGCCGTTGTCACAGCCGATGTAGATGACGTTCTCGCCCTCCTTGAGGTCGATGTAGTTGTACGTCCGCGTCCAGTTCTTCTCCCAGGCGCCCTGCTTGACGAAGTCGCGCAGGTGGAGGTCGTCGCGGATCTCCGAGGTGGAGTTGACCGCGAAGCTCATCTTCTGGTCGCCGTTGGGCACCGAGTAGCCGACCCACAGGTCGTAGCTGCCGGCCTTGCCCCCGAAGTCGAAGGTCCAGGTGATGGTGGCGCCCACCCGGCCGAGGCCGGCGATGTAGGAGCCGTCGGCGGAGCGCGCGTTGGGGATGTCCCCGGCGAGGCCGGCGCCGTTGGAGAGCTGGAGGGTGCCGAGGTCGGCCTCGGGGAGTTCCGTCGGCTCCTCGTCCTCCTCGTCCTCGTCCTCGTCGTCGTTCTCGTCGTCCGGTTCGGGTTCCGGCTCGGGCTCCTCGTCCCCCGAGTCGCCGGTCCCGACGGACTGCGGGTTGCCGACGCCCGCGAGATCGTCGCCGGCGTCCCCGTCGTCGCCGCTGAAGACGATGGCCGCGCCGACGCCCAGGACGACGGCGGTGACCACGGCTATGGCGCCGATCAGCAGGCCGTTGCGGCGGGAGTCGTCGCCCCGGCCGTGGCCGGCGGGGGGCGGGCCGGGCGGCGG
>NZ_VKHS01000825.1 GCF_014141525.1 Streptomyces calidiresistens | reverse complement strand
AAGAGACAGGAGGTGGGCCTCGGGACGCGGATCGGGTTGGGGTGGTGGGTACCGCATGTCGGGGACGGGACCTTCCGTGCCGGGCCGGCTCAGCGGCGGTTCTCGGTCTCGACCTGCAGGAAGACCGCGCCCAGGTGGTAGCGGTCGCCGCGACCGGCGAAGCGCAGGGACAGCCGGTTGGCGCCGTCCGTCAGGGCGGGGCGCAGATCGAGGAGGTTGGAGTCGTAGCCGAGGGTGTTGCGGTGCGCGGGTTCGCGGGTGGTGACGTGGCGCCCGTGGTCGGAGATGGTGGAGTTCATGACGTCGTCGGCGGGCGAGACCGCGTCGCCGAGGGCGACCGCCGGGCGGAGGTCCGGGGCGGCGGTCAGGGTGTCGCCGGCCCCGGGGTCGCCGTCGTAGCCGACGACGCCGAGGGTGCCGGTCGCGCCGCCCGGGACGCGCAGGGCGTCGACGGTGAGCGTCACCTCCCCCTCCCCGCGGCGGGCGGACGTCCCGGGCACGACCGGCAGGCCGGGCAGGGCGGGCAGACCGCCGGGCAGGGCCGTGACGGCGCCCCCGCCCTCGCCGTTCCCCTCGCCCCCGCCGACGGTGCGCCAGCCGTCCCACAGCGAGAGGGTGCGCAACGGCTCGTCGGGGTGTTCGTAGAGGACCACGAGGGTCCAGCCGCCCCAGGTGCCGACCGGGGAGTGCCCCATGGCCACGTTGATCTGGGCGACGGTGTACGCCCCGGGGGAGGCGTACCGCACGATGTCGGTGACGTCGGCGGAGGCGGTGAAGCCGTCGTCGAGGGCGGTGGGACGGTGGCCGACGACGGTGTCGGCGAGGATCTCCCGGTAGTTCCCGCCGGGTTCGGCGAAGAGGACCCGGGCGTTGTCGGCGGCGGGCTTCTGCTCACCGGCGCGGAGGTTGCCGCCCCAGTACAGGCGGGCCAGCGTGACCCGCGCGCCGGGCCGGAGCCGGAGGTCGGCCCGGCTGGAGTTGTAGGTGTTCGGGTCGTCGTCGACGTCGATGTAGAACATCTCGTAGTCGCCGTTGGTCCCGGCGGCGCCGGAGCGGGCCTCGGGGCAGGGCACGGCGTCGGGGACGGCCGGGGCGACGCAGGTGATCACCGAGTTCGCGGCCCGGGCGATGCCGCCGTGTTGGACCACGCGGTACCGCTCGGTGAAGGGGATCTCCGGCGCGTCGGGGGCCGCCGGGGCGGTGCCCGGGAAGCCGAGGAGGAGCAGGACCGCCGCGAGCGCGACGAGCGGTGCGCGGGCCGCGCGCCGGCCGGGTCGTCGGCCGGCGTGCCGGGCCCGACGACCCCGCGCGTCTTCCACGGCGGGTTCGACGGCGGGTTCGACGGGGGGTTCGACGTGGCGTTCGGCGGCGGGTCGCCCCGGATTTCCCCCGGGGTTTTCCGCCGGGTTCTCATCCGGGGGTGGCCCCGGGTTTTCCCCCGTGCGTTCTCCTGCGCGTTCTGTCACCGGTGTCACCAACCCATGCAGCCGAGGGCGATCGGGAATGCCGACGGGCCGGAGGTCCGGTACCCGCGGGCCGGGAACGGCCTTTCGACCGGGCGGTACACGACTCTGACAGAAAGGAAATGACAATTCCTGCACAACTCGCCGATCGAAAAT
The DNA here is from genome assembly GCF_014141525.1 of Streptomyces calidiresistens. Taxonomy (GTDB): domain Bacteria; phylum Actinomycetota; class Actinomycetes; order Streptomycetales; family Streptomycetaceae; genus Streptomyces; species Streptomyces calidiresistens. The sequence continues at coordinate 656 of NZ_VKHS01000825.1, read as the reverse complement.
GACCGCACAGGAAAAGGGAAAACCGGAAAAGATGAACACCGGGACAAGATGACCGAATGACAAAAGGGCCGTTCGCGTGACGGCGAACGCGTGAGCCCCCGGCGGACGCCCCGGGGCGCGCCCTCAGGCGCCCGGCGCCCCGGCGGGCGGGTCCGTCAGTCCGAGCCGCAGGTGCTCCGCGTGGTGCAGGGCGTGGTCGAGCAGGTCGGCGACGTGCCGGTCGTACAGCGCGTACACCACCGAGCGCCCCTGCCGGGTGCCGGTGACCAGGCCGAGGTCGCGCAACAGGCGCAACTGGTGCGAGCAGGCCGACTGCTCCATGCCCACCTCGGCCGCCAACTCGGTGGCGGGCAGCGGCCCCTCCCGCAGGCGGGCGAGGATCAGCAGCCGGGACGGGGTGGCCAGGGCGCGGAGCGTCGCGGCCACCCGCTCGGCACCGGCGGCGTCGAGCCGCACCCGCGGCACGGCGCCGCGCGCACCGTCCCGGTCACCGACGACGACTCCATGGCCCATGGGCCACAGGGTACCGGGGAAGCAACATGAACGAATGAACACATGTTCATTGATTCATGTATGGTGGGGCCGCCCGAACGCCCCCGAGCCGAGGAACGCCCGTGTCCGCACCCCCCGCCGGCGGCTCCCGCACCGGCCCCTCC
>NZ_VKHS01000824.1 GCF_014141525.1 Streptomyces calidiresistens | reverse complement strand
GTCCATGGGACTCCTCGGGTCCGGTGCCCGGGCACTTCCCGGGCACCGGACCCGAGGAGTCCCATGGACATCGCCTCGCAGGGACTCGGCATCCTCATCGCCGTCGTCCTGCTGATCGCGCTGGTCTTGCTGTTCGCCGTCACCCGCCTCTTCCGCAAGGTCGAACAGGGCAAGGCGCTGATCGTCTCCAAGATGCGCAAGGTCGACGTGACCTTCACCGGCACCGTGGTCCTCCCGGTCCTGCACAAGGCCGAGGTCATGGACATCTCGGTCAAGACGCTGGAGCTGAGCCGGGTCGGCAAGGACGGCCTGATCTGTCACGACAACATCCGCGCCGACATCCGCATCTCCTTCTACGTGCGGGTCAACAACACCGTCGAGGACGTCATCAAGGTCGCCCAGGCCATCGGCACCGAACGGGCCAGCAACCAGGACACCCTCCAACTGCTGTTCAACGCCAAGTTCTCCGAGGCGCTGAAGACCGTCGGCAAGCAGCTCGACTTCGAGGACCTCTACGTCAAGCGCGACGAGCTCAAGCAGCGGATCATCGCCGAGATCGGCCGCGACCTCAACGGCTACCGCCTGGAGGACGTCGCCATCGACTACCTGGAGCAGACCCCGCTGGTCCAGCTCGACAAGGACAACATCCTCGACGCCCAGGGCATCCGGAAGATCACCGAGCTGACCGCCGCGCAGCACATCCTCACCAACGAGTTCCGCCGCAACGAGGAGAAGGAGATCACCCGGCAGAACGTCGACGCCCGCGAGGCCGTCCTGGAGCTCGAACGCCGCCAGGCCGACGCCGAGATCCGGCAGCAGCGCGAGATCGCCTCCGTCCGCGCCCGCGAGGAGGCCGAGGTCGCCCGTATCCAGGCCGAGGAGCGCCTGCGCGCCCAGACCGCCGCCATCAAGACCGACGAGCAGCTCGGCGTGCAGAACGAGAACCGCGAGCGCGAGGTCGCCGTCGCCCAGCTCAACCGCCAGCGCGTGGTCGCCGTCGAGAACGAGCGGATCGAGAAGGAGCGCCAGCTCGAGGTCATCGCCCGCGAACGGGAGACCGAGCTGCGCCGCATGGCCAAGGACAAGGAGCTGGAGGGCGAGAAGCGGGAGATTGCCGACGTCATCCGCGAGCGCATCGCGGTGGAGAAGACGGTCGCCGAGCAGGAGGAGGAGATCAAGAAGCTGCGGGCCGTCGAGGAGGCCGAGCGCGACCGCCAGGCCCTGATCATCCAGGCCGAGGCGGAGGCGCAGGAGCGCCTGGTCAAGGACATCAAGGCCGCCGAGGCCGCCGAACAGGCCGCCGCGCACCGCGCCAAGGAGGAGCTGACCATGGCCGAGGCGCGGCGCAAGGCCGCCGACCTCGACGCCGCCGCCACGATCCGCCTCGCCGAGGGCCGCCGCGCCGACGCCGCCGCCCCCGGCCTGGCCGAGGCCGAGGTGCAGGAGCGGATGGCCGACGCCGTGGCCCGCACCCGCCGGGTGGAGGCCGAGGCGACCCGGGAGATGGGTCTGGCCGAGGCCGAGGTGCAGGAGCGCACCGCCGACGCCGTGGCCCGCACCCGCCGCGTCGAGGCGGACGCCGCCAAGGAGATGGGCCTGGCCGAGGCCGAGGCGCTGCGCGAGAAGATGCAGGCCGAGGCCGACGGCCTCAAGGAGAAGGCCGAGGCCATGGCCGCCCTGGACGCCACGAGCCGGGAGCACGAGGAGTTCCGGCTGCGGTTGGAGGCCGAGAAGGACGTGCGCCTGGCCCGGGTGGACGTGCAGCGGCAGATCGCCGAGGCCCAGGCCTCCCTCATCGGCACCGGCCTGGAGAACGCGAAGATCGACATCGTGGGCGGCGACTCGGTGTTCTTCGACCGCCTGGTCAACGCCATCTCGGCGGGCAAGGCGGTGGACGGCTTCGTGGAGCGCTCCGAGAGCGTGCGCGCCATGGCCGGCCCCTGGCTGGACCCGGAGAACTCCACCTTCACCGGCGACCTCGCCGGCATGGTCTCCGGCCTCGGCGCCGCCGGCCTGCGCGACCTCACCCTCGCCGGCCTGCTCACCCGCCTGATCTCCGGCGGCGGCCCGCACGCCGGTGCCGCCCGGGATGTGCTGGAGAGCGTCCGCGCCTCCGGCCTCGCCGACACCAGGATCTCGGAACTCTCGGCGCTCTCGGCGCTCCCCGGAGCCGGTGTCCCGGCCCGCGCCGAGGGGGCCGTGGCCGCCAACGGGACCCCGGTGGCGGGCGACCACTGATCCCCCCGGCCCCGGAGCCCCCCGATCCCACCGGATGAC
>NZ_VKHS01000823.1 GCF_014141525.1 Streptomyces calidiresistens | reverse complement strand
GCAGCGTCAGATGTATATAAGAGACAGGGTCGGGACACCGCCGGGAAGGGGCGGCGGTCCCCGGCGGTTCCGGAAAGGGGTGAGGGGCCGGCCGGTGCGCGAAAACGTGACCCGCTCGGCGTTGGGCCGATGGCGCCCCCGGCAGGACTCGAACCTGCGACCAAGTGCTTAGAAGGCACCTGCTCTGTCCACTGAGCTACGGGGGCCGATATCGGTCGCGGACGGGGTACCGGGCCCTGCGCGCACAGGATAGGGCTCCGGGGGACGCGTCCGGTTCGCGGCCGTGCCGCACCGCCACACGCCGGTGTGGAGATCCGGTGAAGCAGCCCCGATGATCCCGGGCGTCCGTCGGTGGTGCAGCGATTTGGGCGCCGCCGGCCGGGGGTGTTGCGCACTCGTTATGCCGGTGAGAGCGGTCGGTTGCACGGATTCGGGCGCGTTCCGCCGAATATGCTTCATAATTCGCCCAAAATTGGGCATTCTTCGCATGTGGCGATCTTGGAGGCACGGCCCGACCTGGTGGAGGCGCTGACCGCACTGCGGGAACGCGTCGCCGCGGCGCGCTTCCCGCTGCCCCTTCCCGGGGCCGAGCGGGCCCGGCGTTCGCGTGCGGAACTCCTCGCCCAACTCGACGGCTACCTGGTGCCCCGGGTGCGCGAGCCGGACGCCCCGCTGCTGGCCGTCATCGGCGGCTCCACCGGTGCCGGCAAGTCCACCCTGGTCAACTCCCTGGTCGGCCGCCGGGTCTCCGAGGCCGGTGTCCTCAGACCCACCACCCGCACCCCGGTCCTGGTCTGTCACCCCGACGACCACCACTGGTTCGCCGGCCCCCGGGTGCTCCCGCAGTTCGGCCGGGTGTGGATGCCCCGTCAGGAGGACGACGAGCAGGTCCCGGTGTCCCCGCCCTCGCACGCCGAGGACGGCCGGCCCGCCCTCGCCGTGGAGACCACCCGCTCCCTGCCGCCCGGCCTCGCGCTGCTGGACCCGCCCGACATCGACTCCCTCATCGCCCGCAACCGGGACATGGCCGCCGACCTCATCTGCGCCGCCGACGTCTGGGTGCTGGTGACCACCGCCGCCCGCTACGCCGACGCCGTGCCGTGGAACCTGCTGCGCAGCGCCCGGGACGCCCGGGTCGTCCTGGCCACCGTCCTGGCCCGGGTGCCCCACCAGCACGCCCCCGAGATCTCCCGCCACTACGCCGCCCTGCTGGAGCGCGCCGGCCTCGGCTCCGTTCCCCGCTTCACCGTGCCCGAACTCCCGGAGTCCGCCCGCGGCGGTTACGGGGTGCTGCCCGCCAGCGCCGTCGCCCCGCTGCGCGAGTGGCTGGCCGCCCGGGCCCGGGACCCGGCCGCCCGCGCGGTGGCCGCCTCCGGCACCGCGATCGGCACCCTGCGCGCCCTGCGTCCGCGCGTCGGCGCGCTGGCCGCCGCCGCGTCCGCCCAGGCGGCGGCGGCGGGCCGGCTGGACCGGGAACTGCACGCCGCCCACCGGGAGGCGGCCGAACGGGTGCGCGCCCGGCTGGACGCCGGCGACCTGCTCACCGGCCAGGCCCGCGCCCACTGGCTGGCCTTTCCCGACGACAGCAGCAGCGACGAGGTGATCGACTCCCTCATCGACGGTCTGACCGGGCTGCTCGCCGAGGCCGTCGTCGCCGCCGACGAGCGGACCGCCGTCGCCTGGCGGGCCGAACCCGCCGCCCCCTCGCGGGAGACCGAGCCCTTCCCGGCGGTCCGCGACCGGCTGGGGGTGGCGGTCCGCCGACTCCGCCGCCGGCTGGAGGAGATGGCCGACGAGGAGGCCGCCGCCGCCCTGGCGGGCGGTCCGCTGCGGGTCGCGGCGCGCCGTCGACCGGCGTCCGCGGGACAGGACCGCCCACCCTGCAACGCGGGCGAGTCCGCCGCCCTGTTGACGGTGGCGCTCCTGGGCGGACGCGATTCCCGCCCCGCCGCCGAGGCGTTGGCGGCCCTGATCGGCCCCGCCCGCGCGGCGTCGTTGCGCCGCCGCGCGGGTGAACTCCTGGCGCAGTGCGTGCGGCGGACGATCGAGGAGGAGCGCGACCGCTGCGGCGCGGCCCTGCACCGGCTGGCGGTCACCCCGGACCACCAGGTGGAGCTCATCGGCGCGCTCTCCACCGTCCTGCGACGTTCCCTGGCCACCGTCCTGGCCCGGGTGCCCCACCAGCACGCCCCCGAGATCTCCCGCCACTACGCCGCCCTGCTGGAGCGCGCCGGCCTCGGCTCCGTTCCCCGCTTCACCGTGCCCGAACTCCCGGAG
>NZ_VKHS01000822.1 GCF_014141525.1 Streptomyces calidiresistens | reverse complement strand
GGTCCCCTCCGCCCCGCCGGCGCCGGGTGCGCTTCTGCCGCCACAGGGCGTAGATCGGCATGGCGAACCAGCACAGGACGAACCAGATGAAAAGTCCCAGCACGATCCAGTAGGCGGTTCCGCTCTGCAGCACCAGCAGGGTGATCAGCAGCATCGCGCAGGTGACGGTGCACAGCAGCAGGAACAGGCCGACCACGGTGAGGATCGAGGCCAGGTCGACCGTCTCCGGCTTGAGCCGGCGTCCGGTGACGAAGCGGTGCAGGGTGACCGGACCGATCAGCGCGCCGGTGGAGGCCGCGCCGAGGACCACGGTGAGGACGTACAGGTGCACCTCGGGGGTGGTCAACTCCTCGAAGCGGGGGGCGAAGGCGGCACCCAACAGGAAGGCGAGGAGGACCTGGCCCCCGGTCTGGGCGACCCGGACCTCCTGGAGGAGTTCGTTCCAGCGGCGGTCGGCCCGCTCCTCCTCGGTCTCGCGCCGTCCCCGCTTCAGTTCCTCGTCCCCCGACCGCCCGGGGACGCCCTCGTGTTCCGTGCCCACGGTCGCCGCCACCTCCGCGTCCCACACCTGCGCACCCGAATCGCCGAACCGTTCGACGGTACTCCGAACAGGGGAAACGAGCCCGGTGCGACACCCCGCGCACACGACACGACGCGCGCCCCCATGGCACGACGGGCGCCCTCCGATGGACGCATCCGGGGAGCCGGGTGCGCCGGAATCCGCTGTGATCGAGCAACGGGTGCGTCCCCTCGACCGGGGCGCGGGAGGAGAGTGCCGGCATGACAGCGAATGGGGCCGGGGGCGGGAGCCCGGCGGACGGGGCCGAGGCGGTGGCCCTGTTCACCTCGGATCTGCGCGTCCACGACCAGCCCGTGCTGCACGCCGCCCTGACGGACGCGGGGCGCTCCGGGGCGGTGGTCCCCCTGTTCGTCCGCGACACCGGCGTGGGCGCGGCCGGTTTCGACGCCCCCAATCGCCGGGCCTTCCTCACCGAGTCCCTGGGCGACCTGGACGCGGCGCTGCGCGAGCGCGGCGGGCGGCTGGTGATCCGCTCCGGGGCCGTGGTCGAGGAGGTGTGTCGGGTCGCCGCCGAGGCCGGTGCCCGGCGGGTGCACCTCGCGGCCGGGGTCAGCCGGTACGCCGCCGACCGCGAGCGGAGGCTGCGCCGGGAGTTGGGACGCGAGGGACGCGAACTGGTGGTGCACGACGCCGTGACCACCGCCGTGCCACCCGGCTGGGTCACCCCCTCGGGAGGCGACCACTTCGCCGTCTTCACCCCCTACCACCGACAGTGGGAGCGGGTGGGGCTGCGGGAGGTGCTGCCGGCGCCGCGCCGGGTGCCGGTCCCGGAGGGGATCGGCGGCGAGGAGCCCGGATCCGCCGAGAACGTCCCCGGTGTCTCGCCGGAGCGGGCCCGGGGCGGTGAGCGGGAGGGCCGCCGTCGGATGGCGGAGTGGCTTGACCACGGCATCCACGATTACCCCGACCGGCACGACGACCTCGCCGGGGACGGCACCTCCCGCCTCTCCCCCCACCTGCACTTCGGTTGTGTCTCCGCGGTGGAATTGGTGCGTCGCTCGCGTCGGGTGGGCGGCGCCGGCGCGGAGGCGTTCGTCCGCCAGGTGGCCTGGCGCGATTTCCACCACCAGGTCCTGTCGGCCCGCCCGGGGTGCTCGCGGCGGGACTACCGGGGTCGGGAGGACCGGTGGCGGTCGGCCGACGGCGAGGCGGCCGGTGAGGTGGCGGCCTGGCGGGAGGGGCGCACCGGTTACCCGATCGTGGACGCGGCGATGCGGCAGTTGGCCGCCGAGGGCTGGATGCACAACCGCGGCCGGTTGTTGGTGGGCAGCTTCCTGACCAAGACCCTCTACGTGGACTGGCGGGTGGGTGCCGACCACTTCCTGTCCCTGCTGGTGGACGGCGACATCGCCAACAACCAGATGAACTGGCAGTGGATCGCCGGCACCGGCACCGACACCCGCCCCAATCGGGTGCTCAACCCCCTGGTCCAGGCCGGGCGGTTCGATCCGGACGGGGCGTACGTCCGCCGGTGGGTGCCCGAGCTCGCGGGGCTGGAGGGAGCAGCCGTGCACGAGCCGTGGCGGCTGGAGGGGTTGGACCGGGCGCGGATCGGGGACTACCCGGACCCGATCGTGGACCTGGCCGAGGGACGGGACCGGTTCCAGCGGGCCCGACACCGGGGGTGAGCCCGCCCGGTTCCGTTCCCCGGGGCCGGATCGGGGTGTCCCGGCGGGCCCCGCGCCGGGACCGTCGCGGGGGCTGT
>NZ_VKHS01000821.1 GCF_014141525.1 Streptomyces calidiresistens | reverse complement strand
GGTATCGCGGGCCTGGCGGTGATCGGCGCCGGCGGGTTGTTCGTGGTGCGGGCGGTGGGGATGAAACACCGCGAGCGTCTGCGGGCCGACCTCCGGGGGGGCGCGCGGCGGCTGGTGGACGTGTTGGCGGTGGGCGGTGGAACGGCCCGGGGACTGGTCTTCGCCACCGTGGGGGTCTTCGTGATCCGCGCGGCGGTGCGGTTCGACCCGGACGAGGCGAAAGGGCTGGATGACGCGCTGCGCTCGCTGGCGGACGCCCCCGCGGGGCCGTGGCTGCTGACGGCCGTGGCGCTGGGGCTCACCCTGTTCGGTGGGTTCGCGATCGCCATGGCCCGGTGGCAGAGGATGTGAGGCCCGGAGCCCGGGACGCCCACCGGCGCACGGGGGCGTCACGGGGAGGGGTCCGGCGAGCGAAGGGCGGCACGCCGGTAGAGCAGGACCCCGGGCGCCGTGGTGATCCCGTGGACCACGGTGCTGGCCGCCACCACCAGGGTTCCGGCGGCCAGGACCCGCGGATCGGCGCCGAGCCGCTGGGCCTCGGCGCACAGGTAGAAGAGCGCGGAGACGCCCATGGGCCCGAACCACCCCAGGAAGACGGCGTCGCGCGTGCGCAGGTCGAGGGGGCGGGCCAGCAGGAGGAGGATCGGAAGGCGGCGCAGCAGCAGCACGCCGCCGACCAGGGCCAGACCGTTGCCCCATCCGAGTTCGGCCCACTCGTCCCAGGGGAGCATGGCACCGAGCAGCACGAAGAGGGGCAGGACGAGGAAGGTGTTGACCGTTTCGTCGATCCTGGCCTCCTCCGCCCGTTCGGCGGCCGGCCCGGTGGCGTTGAAGGCCAGACCGGCGGCGAAGACGGCGAGGATCCCGTCCATGCGGAGCAGGCCGGAGACACCGAGGACGAGGAGGGCCAGCAGCAGGGTGTAGACGAGGGCGGGGCCGGACTCGACCTCCCGCCGACGCTCGGCGCCCCGCAGCAGTCGGCCTCCCGCCGCGCCCGAGAGACCACCGAGGACGACCCCGCCGAGCACCTGCCACAGTGCCTCGCCCGCGGCCGACGGGCCGCTCAACGATCCGGCGACGGCCACGGCGGCGAGGACCAGGGGCAGTGCCAGTCCGTCGTTCGCCCCGGACTCCAGGGAGAGCAGTTGGCGGGTGCGCGCGGGGACCCGGCCCTCGGCGAACCCGCCGGTGGCGACGCCCGAGGCGAGGACCGGGTCGGTGGGGCACAGCGCGGCACCGAGCAGGAACGCGGCCGTCAGACCGATGACGGGGACGGCCGCTGCCACCACCGTCGTGGTCGCCGCCATTCCCACCATGGCGACGAGGACGAGCAGGGCCACCGGCCGGGCCCGGGCGCGTACGTCCCGGAGGGGGTACCGCAGGGCCACGGCCATCACGGAGACGGCCAACAGCAGGCGGGACGCCTCGTGCACCTCCTCCGTGGCCTCCACCACCGTCGGCGGCGAGATGGCGCCCGTGACCGCCGGGCCGAGGACCACCCCCGTCACCAGGGCGAGCAGCGGCGCGCTGAGCGGGACCCGCTGGAGGCGGGCGGAGAGGACCGCCACCGCCACCGCGAGGGCGCCGACCGCGGCGAGGAACACGTCCGACATGGTGGGCGGGTGCCCCCGGGCGCGGGCCGGCATGTCCGCGTGCCGGCAGGGACACCCGGATGGTCCCGACCGCCGGCCACGACGGGACCGGCGGTCGGTGATCGGTCAGCGCCCGGGCAGGCGGACGACCTGGACGAAGAAGTCGTCGATCTGACGGACCGCGGCGATGAACTGGTCGAGGTCCACGGGCTTGGTGACGTAGGCGTTGGCGTGCAGCTTGTAGCTGCGCAGGATGTCCTCCTCCGCGGCGGAGGTGGTCAGCACCACCACGGGGATGTGGGCCAGGTCGGCATCGGACTTGATCTGCTGGAGCACCTGGCGTCCGTCGTACTTGGGCAGGTTGAGGTCCAACAGGATCAGGTCGGGGCGGGGCGCGTCCGGATGGGCGCCGCGCCGGTAGAGGAAGTCGAGGGCCTCCTCCCCGTCGCGGACGACGTGGAGGGTGTTGCCGATCTTGTTGTCCTCGAATGCCTCGCGGGTCATGAGTTCGTCGCCCGGATCGTCCTCGACGAGGAGAACATCGATGGGTTCGGCGCTGGATGTCACGAGGAGGACCCTTCCGGGGCGGCGGCGGCCGATGTCGGCACGGCGGCGGGCGACGGGGCTTGGTGACGTAGGCGTTGGCGTGCAGCTTGTAGCTGCGCAGGATGTCCTCCCTGTCTCTGATACACAAA
>NZ_VKHS01000820.1 GCF_014141525.1 Streptomyces calidiresistens | reverse complement strand
GCCCGGCACGGGTCGACGACCCCGCTCCCCGCAGCCTACGCGGCACACCGCCCGGACCGTCGGGCCGGCCCCGGCCCCCGTGCGGCCGGGCGCCTCCGGGAGAATGGCCCCAACCCCGGACCGGACGGACCCGGACCGGTGGGGCCAACGGGGCGGTAACGACACGAAAGGCGGTTCCGTGCGCGAAGCGGTGCGGCGCGGACTGGCGGGAGCCCTGCTGCGCGGGCTCGCGGTGTGGGCTGTGGGCACCCTCACCCTGATCGTCCTGGCCGGCCTCCTGCCGCGCCTGCGGCTCCAGCACCCCGAGGACGACTCACCGACCGGCATGGGCGTCACCGCCGCCCTCGCGGCGGCCGTCTTCGGCCTCCTCGGCGCCCTCGTCTGGCCGTGGCTGGTGCGGGCCCTGCTGCTGGTGCCGGCCCTGGCCCTGGGCTCGCTGGTCTTCCTGCTCAACGGCTCCCTGCTGTGGCTCGCGCTGACCCTCCTGCCGCAGGGCAGGGGAGAGGTCGGCACCGGCACGGCCGTGGTGGTCGCGGCAGTGCTCTCCGCCACCACCTCGGCCACCGGCACCGGACTCGCCACCCGGGACCCGCGGGTGCTGCGCCGTCGGCTGCGTCGGATGGCCGGCCTGCGCGGTTGGGAGCGCCGGACGGACGGGCCCGCCGCCGAGGCCACCCCCGGCTTCGTCTTCCTGCAACTCGACGGAGTGGGTCACCGGCTCCTGCGCGAGGCGACCGGTGGCCCCGACCCGCTGATGCCGACCGTCGCCCGGCTGTGCGCCGACACCCACCGCCTGCTGCCCTGGCACACCGACTGGCAGAGCCAGACGGGGGCCGCGCAACTCGGCATCCTGCACGGCAGCAACCACGCCGTGCCGGCCTTCCGCTGGTACGAGAAGGAGACCGGCACGCTGATGGTCAGCAACCGGCCCTCCAGCGCGGTGGAGATGCAACGCCGTGCCCGGGAGCGCACCGGATCCCCCGGCCTGCTGGCCGACGGCGGGGCGAGTCGGGGGAACCTCTTCACCGGCGGGGCCGAGCAGTCGGCCCTCGTGCTGTCGGTGGCCGGCAGACCGGCCTTCGGCCGCCGACGGTCGCGGGCCGGTTACTTCGCCTACTTCTCCGACCCGGCGCACGCCGTGCGCACCGCCGGATCCTTCGTGGTCGAGGTCGTCCGCGAGGTCGTCCAGGCCTGCCGGTCCCGGGTGCGCGGCGACCGGCCCCGGGTGCCCCGGGGCGGCCTCTACCCCTTCGTCCGCGCGTTCGCCACGGTCGTGCAGCGCGACGTGGTGCTCGCCGCCGTCCTGGGCGACGTCCTCACCGGACGGCGCGCCGTCTACGCGGACCTGGTCGCCTACGACGAGGTCGCCCACCACTCCGGCCCGCGCAGCCCCGACGCCCTGAAGGTGCTGACCCGACTCGACCGCTGTGTGGAGTTGATCGAACGCGCCATCGAGCACGCCCCGCGCCCCTACCACCTCGTTCTCCTCTCCGACCACGGGCAGAGCCACGGCGAGACCTTCGAGTCGGCCTACGGGATGCGGCTGGAGACACTGGTGCGCACCGGGTGCGGTGCCCCGCTGCCCCGGGAGCGCCGGCCCCGGCACGAGTCCGGTGCCGAGGCGCGGGGCGCGGTCCGGGTGGCCCTCCACCGCCCCGAGGAGGGGGCGGGGACGGGGCGTGCCGGGATCGCCCGGCTGCGCCCCGTCGGCGGGGCGCCGGACATCCCGCCGGACGCGCCCCGGCGGTGGGCTCCCGCCCCCGAACCCGCCGCGGGCACCGGGCGACCGGGCACCGACCCGGTGGTTCTCGGGTCGGGCAACCTCGGGTTGATCTCCCTGCCGGACCTGGCGGGGCGGGCCACCCGGCAGCGGATCGACGCCGTCCACCCGGCGCTGCTCCCGCTGCTCGCCGGGCATCCGGGCATCGGGTTCGTGCTGGTGGAGGACGAGCGGCACGGGCCGGTGGTGCTCGGCCGCGGGGGCGAGCACCGACTGCTCGACGGAAGGATCACCGGCCGTGATCCGCTGGCCCCCTTCGGCCCCGGCGCCGCGGCCCGGGTGCTGCGCACCGCGCGCTTCCCGAACACCCCGGACATCATGGTCAACTCGGCCGTGGATCCCGACACGGGGGCCGTGCACGCCTTCGAGCAGCAGATCGGTTCGCACGGGGGTCTGGGCGGTGAGCAGAACGAGGCCTTCCTGCTGATGCCCCGGAGCCTGGACGACCCCTCGCGTGCCCTCTCGCCGGACCCGGTGGTCGGAACGGGGAGCGGGGAGAGCCGGGAGGGCG
>NZ_VKHS01000082.1 GCF_014141525.1 Streptomyces calidiresistens | reverse complement strand
GCCCCCGCTCCCGCGGCTCCCGCCCCGGCCCCGTGCTGGGCGTCTTCTCCACCGGGCCGGAGATCCGCAACCCGCTCCAGAACCTGGCGACCGAGACCATCGCCACCACCGTCCTGGTCCTGGCGGTCCTGCGCCTCGGGGTCAACGACGATCTGCAGGTCACCGGCATGGGCGGACTGCTGGTGGCACTCGTGGTCGTCGGCATCGGTCTGTCCCTGGGCGGTCCGACCGGGTACGCCATCAACCCCGCCCGCGACCTGGGACCGCGCATCGTGCACTCCCTGCTGCCCCTGCCGAACAAGGGCGGCTCCGACTGGGGCTACGCCTGGGTACCGGTGGTGGGGCCGCTGCTCGGCGCGACCATCGCCGCGGGGATCTCCGAATTCGCCTTCTGACCCGGGCGCGGGGGCGGGCCGCCCGTCCCGCGCCGGGTCACCCGACCCCGCCCGCCGCACCGCCGGCACCGCTCACATCCACTCCGCACGCAGACACCACCCAGGGAGCCGCACCGTGAACACCACACCGGGGAACGAGTCGAGGGAGTCCGACGGGGACCGCGAGTACATCGCCGCGATCGACCAGGGCACCACCTCCAGCCGCTGCATCGTCTTCGACCGCGACGGACGGATCGTCTCGGTCGCCCAGAAGGAACACCGACAGATCTTCCCCAAGCCGGGGTGGGTCGAGCACGACGCCGCCGAGATCCGGGACAACGTCCGCGAGGTGATGGCCGAGGCCATGGAGAAGGCCGGTGTCAACCGTGACCGGGTCAAGGCCATCGGCATCACCAACCAGCGCGAGACCACCCTGCTGTGGGACCGCGCCACCGGCGAACCGGTGCACAACGCCATCGTCTGGCAGGACACCCGCACCGACCGGCTCTGCCGCGAACTGGGCCGCAACGTGGGCCAGGACCGCTTCCGCCGGGAGACGGGCCTGCCGCTGGCCTCCTACTTCGCCGGTCCGAAGATCCGCTGGCTGCTGGACAACGTGGAGGGGCTGCGCGAGCGCGCCGAACGCGGGGAGATCCTCTTCGGCACCATGGACTCGTGGGTCATCTGGAACCTCACCGGCGGCCCGGACGGCGGACGGCACGTCACCGACGTCACCAACGCCTCCCGCACCATGCTGATGAACCTGCGCACCCTGGAGTGGGACGAGCGGATCCTGCACTCCATGGGCGTGCCCGCCGCCGTGCTGCCCGAGATCCGCTCCTCCGCAGAGGTCTACGGCACCGCGCGCGGCGGCCCCCTGGACGGCGTCCCGGTCGCCTCGGCCCTGGGTGACCAGCAGGCCGCCCTGTTCGGCCAGACCTGCTACTCGGTCGGCGAGGGCAAATCCACCTACGGCACCGGCACCTTCCTGCTGATGAACACCGGCGAGGAACCGGTCAACTCCTACCACGGCCTGCTGACCACCGTCGGCTACCGGATCGGTGACGCCAAGCCGGTCTACGCGCTGGAGGGGGCCATCGCCGTCACCGGCGCGCTGGTGCAGTGGATGCGCGACCAGATGGGGCTGATCAACAGCGCCGCGGAGATCGAGACGCTCGCCCTGTCGGTGGAGGACAACGGCGGCGCCTACTTCGTTCCCGCCTTCTCCGGGCTCTTCGCCCCCTACTGGCGGGCCGACGCGCGCGGCATCATCGCGGGGCTGACCCGGTACGTCACCAAGGCGCACCTGGCCCGGGCGGTGCTGGAGGCCACCGCCTGGCAGACCCGGGAGATCGTCGACGCCATGCGCAAGGACTCCGGCACGGAGCTGACCACGCTGAAGGTCGACGGCGGCATGACCTCCAACAACCTGCTGATGCAGAACATCGCCGACTTCCTGGACGCGCCCGTCGTCCGGCCGATGGTCTCCGAGACCACCTGCCTGGGCGCGGCCTACGCCGCCGGCCTGGCCACCGGGTTCTGGTCCGACACCGACGAGTTGCGCGCCAACTGGCGCCGGGCCGCCGAGTGGTCGCCCGCCATGGCCGAGGAGGACCGCGAACGCGAGTACCACAACTGGCTCAAGGCCGTTCGGCGGACCATGGGATGGCTCGACGACGAGTCGACGCCCCGACGCGAGGGCGCCGGAAGCACCGCCGGCGACGCCCCCGTGACGGACACCGCGAAATCCGCGGAGTTCGAGGACACCGAGGAGAAGCAGTCCCGATGAAAGACCCGCAAGGCCCCCGGGCCCCGCAGGACCGGCACTCCCCGTCCGCCCCCGGCGCCGGCGCCCCCTCCCGTGGGAGGGCGCCGGCGGGGGGCGGCGGTGACGGCAACGACACCGCCACCGGTACCGGCGGCGGTGTCGGCGTCCGCCCCGACACCCGGGCCGAGACCCGGGAGCGGCTCTCGCGCACCGACTGGGACCTGCTGGTCGTCGGCGGGGGCATCCTGGGCACCTCGGTGGCGTGGCACGCGGCCCAGGCGGGGCTGCGGGTGGCGATGGTGGAGGCCGGCGACTTCGCCGGCGCCACCTCCTCCGCCTCCTCCAAGCTGGTGCACGGCGGGCTGCGCTACCTGCAGACCGGTTCGGTCCGGCTGGTGGCGGAGAACCACCGCGAGCGGCGGGCCCTGGCCCGGGACGTGGCCCCGCACCTGGTCAATCCCCTCACCTTCCACCTGCCGATCCTGCGCGGCGGCCCGCACGGCGCGGCGAAACTCGGCGCCGGAGTCTTCGCCTACTCGGCGCTGTCGGCCTTCGGCGACGGGGTGGGACGGGTGATCACCCCCGCCCGCGCCGCCGCCGCCAACCCCGGGCTGCGCACCGAGGACCTCAAGGCGGTCGCCGTCTACCACGACCACCAGATGAACGACGCCCGGGTGGCCCTGATGACCGTCCGGGCGGCGGCGGAGGCCGGTGCCGTGGTGATCAACCACGCCGAGGTCGTCGGCCTGCGCACCACCGGTGGCCGGGTCACCGGCGCGGAACTGCGCGACCGGCTGGACGGGACGGAGTTCGGCGTGGACGCCCGTCTGGTCCTCAACGCCACCGGCCCCTGGGTGGACACCCTGCGGCGCATGGAGGATCCGGGCGTCCCACCGTCGGTGCGGCTGTCCAAGGGCGCGCACGTGGTGCTGCGCCGCCGCGCCCCCTGGCGGGCGGCGCTGGCCACGCCGGTGGACAAGTACCGCATCACCTTCGCCCTGCCCTGGGAGGACCACCTGCTGCTGGGCACCACGGACGACGTCTGGGAGGGGGATCCGGGCGAGGTGGCGGCCACCGAGTCCGACATCACCCGCATCCTCGACGAGGCGTCGCTGTCGGTCCGTCCCGAACACCTGTCCCGGGATCTGATCACGTACGCCTTCGCGGGGCTGCGGGTGCTGCCCGGGGGCCCGGGGGGCGTGGAGTCCGCCAAAAGGGAGACGGTGGTCACCGAGGGGCGCGGTGGGATGCTGTCGGTGGCCGGCGGCAAGTGGACCACCTACCGCCACATCGGCCGCACCGTGCTGCGCGCCCTCTCCCGACTGCCCGACAGCCCGGTCGCCGGACAGGGGCAGCCGGTCTCCGACCTGGTGCGCCGGGTACCGCTGCCCGGCCTCGCCAATCCGTCGGCGGTGGCCCACCGCCTGCTCGCCGGTACCGACGGGCTGTCCCTGGCGCCGGACACCGCGCGCCACCTCGCCCGGCACTACGGATCGCTGGCGTTCGGCATCGCCGACCTGGTGCGCCACGACCCCTCGCTGGGGGCCCGGCTGCACCCGGACGCCCCGGAGATCGAGGCCCAGGTGGTGTACGCGCGCGACCGGGAATGGGCACACACGGTCGACGATGTCCTGCGCCGCCGCACCACCCTGACCGTGCGGGGGCTGGACACCCCGGAGGTGCGGGCCCGGGTGGAGAAGCTGTTGGGGTGAGCGCCCCACCGCCGCACGGCCCCGGTCCCGTGGCCGGTCCCGTCGGCGGCGGGACCGGCCACGGGACCGGCGTCGTCCCGGTGATCATCGGGATGACGCACACCGACCCCCGGAGGAGGCGTACCGCCGGCGGTCCCGGGGCACGGTCACGCCGTAGGCTTGGCGCGCACAACAGTCAGTGGTCGTCCGGTGGCAGCGGTCCCGACGACCGGAAGGGAGGCGCTGGGTGATCGAGCTCGAGGGGGTTCCCGAGCTGGTCGACCCGGTCATGGTGGCCGCGTTCGAGGGCTGGAACGATGCCGGTGACGCCGCCTCCGCCGCGGTCGCCCACCTGGACCGTGTCTGGAAGGGCGAGGTGTTCGCGGCACTGGACGCGGAGGACTACTACGACTTCCAGGTCAACCGCCCGCACATGTGGTTGGACGGCGGGGTGCGCCGGGTCACCTGGCCCACCACCCGCCTGTCGGTCGTCCGGGTGGGAGCCGAGGGCGGTCGCGGCAGACCCCGCGACCTGGTCCTGGTGCGCGGCATCGAGCCGAGCATGCGGTGGCGGACCTTCTGCAACGAGATCCTGGGCTTCGCGCACGAGCTGGGCGTGGAGATGGTCGTGGTGCTCGGCGCCCTCCTGGGCGACACCCCGCACTCGCGGCCGGTGCCGGTGACCAGCGTCGCCTCCGAGGAGAAGCTGGCCCGCTCACTGGGGCTGGAGGAGTCCCGCTACGAGGGGCCGACCGGCATCGTCGGCATCCTCCAGGAGGCGTGCGCGCACGCCGGACTGCCGGCGGTGAGCCTGTGGGCGGCGGTGCCGCACTACGTCTCCCAGCCGCCCAATCCCAAGGCCGCCCTGGCCCTGCTGAACGCGCTGGAGGACCTGCTGGAGATCTCCGTTCCGCTGGAGGACCTGGCGGAGGACGCCCGGGCCTGGCAGACCGGGGTGGACCAGTTGGCCGCCGAGGACAGCGAGGTCGCCGAGTACGTGCAGGCCCTGGAGGAGGCCCGGGACACCGCCGAGTTGCCGGAAGCGTCCGGGGAGGCCATCGCCCGCGAGTTCGAGCGCTATCTGCGGCGTCGCGACCCCCGCGCGCCGGGCCGCGGCGAGGGCCCGGCCGGCCGCGCGAACGGGCCCGGCATCGTGGGCGGCGGGCCGCCGCCCCGACGGACCGGCCCCGAGGACCCGGAGGGGCCCCGGGGACCCGAGGGTGCCGAGGGGAGCCGTCGGAACCGGGGGGACCGGGGGGACCGGGAGAGCCCGGAGAACCCCGGGGACGGCGACGACCCGCCCGCCGCGGACGACTGAGTCCCCGGCCCCCGGGTGGTTCTGTCGTGCGTCCCGCGGCGGTTCCGGGGACGGATCCCGGACCGGGGCGCCGGGGCGGGGGTCGGGAACCGCGCGGTCCCCGACCCCCGCCTCACAGGGCGACGCCCAGCAGCGCGTCGGCGGCCCGGGAGGCGATGCCCGGCGCGCCGGTGTCCCCGCCCCCCTCGCGCTCCTGCCGCTCGGCCCACCGGTCGAAGGCGGCCAGGGCCCGCGGCGCGTCCAGATCGTCCGCCAGCGCGGCGCGCATCTCCTCCAGCATCTCCCCGGCCGGCGGGCCGTCGGGGCGGGAGACGGCGGCCCGCCAGCGGGCCAGTCGCTCCTTCGCCCGCCGGGCGTCCTGCGTGGTCCACTCCCAGTCCTCGCGGTAGTGGTGGGCCAGCAGGGCCAGTCGGATGGCCGCCGGGTCCACCCCCTCGCGGCGCAGCGCGGAGACCAGGACCAGGTTGCCCCGGGACTTCGACATCTTCCCGCCCTCGTAGGCCACCATCCCGGCGTGCGCGTAGGCACGGGCGAAGGGGCGGCCGCCGGTGAGACACCGGGCGTGGGCGACGCCCATCTCGTGGTGGGGGAAGATCAGGTCGGAACCGCCGCCCTGGACGTCGAAGCCGGTGCCCAGGTGTTCCAGGGCTATCGCCACGCACTCGATGTGCCAGCCGGGGCGGCCGCGTCCCAGGGAGGCACCGTCCCAGGAGGGCTCGCCCTCCCGGGACGCCAGCCACAGCACGGGGTCCAACGGGTTCTTCTTGCCGGGACGGTCGGGGTCGCCACCGCGCTCGGCGGAGAGCCGCAGCATCTCCGTCCGGTCCAGGCCGGAGATGCCGCCGAACAGCGGGTCGGCGTCCACCGAGAAGTAGACGTCCCCGTCCAGGTCGTAGGCGGCGCCCTCGGCGCGCAGTCGCTCCACCATGGGCACCAGCAGCGGCACGGCCTCGACCGCCCCGATGTAATGGTCGGGCGGCAGCATCCGCAGGGCGGTCATGTCGTCGCGGAACAGCTCGGTCTCCCGACGGGCGAGATCCCGCCAGTCCTCACCGGTCGCGGCGGCCCGCTCCAGGAGGGGATCGTCCACGTCCGTGACGTTCTGCACGTAGACGACCTGCCGACCGGTGTCCAGCCAGACCCTCTGGACGAGGTCGAACGCGGTGTAGGTGGCCGCGTGCCCCAGGTGGGTGGCGTCGTACGGGGTGATGCCGCAGACGTAGAGGCGGGCGGGATCACCGGTGGCGTCGGGGGCGAGGTCGATCCGCCCGCCCGTCGCGGTGTCGTGGATCCGGAGGTCGCGGCCCCGACCGGGCAGGACGGGGACCTCGGGAGCAGGCCAGGCATGCATGCCCCGAGCGTAACCGGGAGGGTGTCGCCTACACGAAGGTCCCCGGCGATCACCGGTCATCCGTCCGAAAGGGGTGGGGTCCCCGGGGCACGGGGGGTGAGATCGCCCACCGATGCCCCGGTGGTCGCGGGCGGCCGTCAGATCGGCGGCCAGGGAATGGCCGGCCACTCCCCGCCCGGCTCCGGGTGCCGCCCGGAGTCCAGCAGGGCCCGGGTGCGGTCGCGCAGCGCCTCGATCTCGGCCGGGGTGAGGAGTTCCGCCATCCGGGCGTCGAGGGCCGTGCCCGGCTCCAGGGCGGCCCGCAGCGCCCGCAGGGCGGTGAGGGCCGCCGACGGCAGCGGCTCGCCCGCCCAGCCCCACAGGAGCGTGCGCAGCTTGTCCTCGGTGTGGAAGGTCACGCCGTGGTCGATGGCGTACAGCCGACCGTCGGGCTGCGGGAGCAGGTGGCCGCCCTTGCGGTCGCCGTTGTTGATCACGGCGTCCAGCACCGCGAGCCGGCGCAACCGCTCGTCGTCGGCGTGCACCAGGAGCGCGGTGCGGCCGGCGCCGACCTCGGCCCGTCCGACGGCCCGCCAGCCGGGGCCGGGCTCGTCGGCGTCGACCAGGGCGAGCAGCGGGGCGGGCTCCTCCCCCGCCGGCGCGTCCGCGTCCCGTTCGTCCTCCCCCGTCGGGGCGCCGGCGGGGTCGGGTCCGCTCCCGTCCGTCCCGGCGAACGCCTCGACGTCCGGGTCCTCCTCGTCCGGCGGGGGCCCCACCCACAGTTGGCACATGCCCGGTCCGTGGGGGCCCTCCCGCAGCACGGTCGGCGGTATCAGCTCCCATCCCATGGCCCGGCAGACCTCCCGGGCGGCCACCTCCCGGGCGGCGAGGGTGCCGTCAGGGAAGTCCCACAGCGGGCGCTCCCCCGCCACCGGCTTCCACACGCACGGCAGCACGCGCCCGTCCAGTTCCACCGAGCCGAACAGCACGGCGTTGGAGGCACCGGTGAGACGGCCGCGCGGCCTCAGCACCCCGTGTTCCAGGACCCGCTCGACCGTCGGTTCCGCGGGGGTGCCGGCAGGGCTCACAGTCCCCGCCGGTATCCGTTCTGGCGCGGACATACGTGTCCCTCCGGGTCGAGCGGCAGGCTGCACAGCGGGCAGGGCGGACGACCTGCGTTCACCACCTCCAGGGCCCGCTTGGCGAAGGCCCGGGCCATGGTGCCGCTGATGCGGACCCGCAGCATCGGCGGGCCGTTCTCCTCGTCGCGCAGCAGCTCCTCCTCGGCCTCGGCGAACTCCTCCTCGGAGTCCGCCTCCAGCTCGACGAGGGCCTGGGCCTCGACCACCATCCGCTCGCTGTCGGCGTCCCAGGCCAGGGCCATGGTGCCGACCCGGAACTCCTCCTCGACGGGGGTCTCCAGGGGATCGGTGTCGGTCAGTTCGGCCGGGGCCACCGCCGGGACGGTGGTCCGACCGCCGGAACGGCGCACCACCTCGTCCAGCAGTTCGTCGATGCGCTCGGCCAGTGCCTCGACCTGGCTCTTCTCCAGGGCGACGCTCGTGGTGCGGCCGCCGGCCGTGGCCTGCAGGAAGAAGGTGCGCCGGCCCGGCATGCCCACCGTGCCCGCGACGAAGCGGTCCGGCGGATCGTAGAGGAACACCTGACGGGTCACCTGCTGCTCCGTGGGGTCGTGGTCCTGATGGTCGCGGGGTGCGGGCCGGCCGGGGAGGCCGTGCCCGCCGGGGCGTGCACCGGAACCCTACTGCGCCCGGCGATCTTGTCGCCGCTCACGCGGCACCACCACCCACCGCGGCGTCTCCCCCCGGGGCGGTGCCGGGGGCCGGGCCGGTCGCCAGGGCCGAGAGGTCACCGGTGTCCCCCAGTCTCAGCAGGAAGGGGCGCTCGCGGGTCCAGCGGATGACGGTCACGGAGGCCGGCCCGACGGCGATGCGCTGGAAGAGGTCCAGGTGCAGGCCGAGGGCGTCGGCGACCATCGACTTGATGACATCGCCGTGGGAGCACATCAGCCACAGGGCATCGGGGCCGTGCTCGGCCTCCACCCGCCCGGCCCAGTCCCGCACCGCGGCGGCGGCCCGGGTCGCCATCTCCGGCATGGACTCCCCGCCGGGGAAGCGGGCCGCGGAGGGGTGCCGCTGCACGACCTCCATCAGCGGCTCACCGGCCAACTCCGCGAGGGAGCGGCCGGTCCACTCGCCGTAGTCGCACTCCACGATCCGCTCGTCCTCGACCACCGGCAGGTCGGGACGGGCGGCGATCAGGGGCTCCAGGGTCTCCCGGCAGCGCTGCAGTGGGCTGTGGACCGCGACCGCGAGGGGAAGCGCCTCCAGGCGGGCGGGCAGGGCCGCGGCCTGCGCGACGCCGGTGTCGTCCAGACCGACGCCCGCGCCGCGTCCGGCCAGCAGCCCCCCGGCGTTGGCGGCGGTCCGGCCATGGCGTACGAGCAACACGGTGGGCATGCCGGCCAGCCTAGACGAGGTCCGGGAAGGGCGCGGGGAACGGGCCCGGGAGCGGGCGGGGCCGCCGCCGCGTCGCCCCGGCCCGGGTCGGGGGTGTCCCGGGCCCGGGCCGGGGCGGGGGCACCCGGTCAGGCCAGACCGGCCCGTTCCAGGGCGGTGACGGCGGCGCGCACGGAGGCGAGGCGCTCCTCCAGGCCGAAGCCGGCCGGGGAGATGGACAGGGTGGTGACGCCGGCGTCGGCGTAGGCCCGCATCCGGTCCGCGATCCGCTCCACCGGACCGATGAGCGTGGTGGAGTCGATCAGCTCCCGGGGCACGGCGGCGGCGGCTCCGTCCCGGTCACCGGAGAGGTAGCGCTCCTGGATCTCCTCGGCCTCCCGCTCGTAGCCCATGCGCCGGGCCAGCCGGTTGTAGAAGTTCTGCTTGCGGCTTCCCATCCCACCGACGTACAGGGCGGTGTAGGGACGGAATTGGTCGGCCAGGGCGTCGAGGTCGTCGCCCACCGCCAGCGGCACGGTCGGCACCACGTCGAAGTCGGTGAGGTCGGCGCCGATCCGTTCCCGACCCGCCCGCAGGTGCCGCAGGGTGGTCTCCTCGGCGTGCTCGGGCGCGAAGAAGATCAGCAGGGCGCCGTCGGCGATCTCCCCGGTCTGTTCCAGGTTCTTCGGTCCGATGGCCGCGATGTAGAGGGGGATGCGCTCGCGCACGGGGTGCACGGTCAGCTTCAGGGGCTTGCCGGGGCCGCCGGGCAGCGGCAGCGTCCAGTGCTCGCCCTCGAAGGAGAGCCGTTCGCGGGACATCGCGCGGCGGACGATCTCGACGTACTCGCGGGTGCGGGCCAGCGGCTTGTCGAAGCGCACGCCGTACCAGCCCTCGGAGACCTGCGGGCCGGAGACGCCCAGCCCCAGGCGGAAACGCCCGCCGGAGAGGGTGTCGAGGGTGGCGGCGGTCATCGCGGTCATGGCCGGCGCCCGGGCCGGGATCTGCAGGATGGCCGAGCCGACGTCGATGCGTTCGGTCTCGGCGGCCACCCGGGAGAGCACCGTGGGGGCGTCGGAGCCGTACGCCTCGGCGGCCCAGCAGACCGCGTAGCCGAGACGATCGGCCTCCCGGGCCACCGCGAGGTTGTCGGCGTCCATCCCGGCTCCCCAGTAGCCGAGGTTGATTCCCAGTTGCACAGCGGCCCCTTTTCCCTGGTTTCCCTGGTTGTCCGTGCTTGATGGTGCTTGTCAGTGCTTGTCGGTGCTTGTCGGTGCTTGTCGGTGCTCGACGGTGCTTGTTCGTTCCCGCCCGGGCTTGCCCGTGCCGGTTCGCGGTCGCCCGTGGTCACCACCCGTCACCGGTGGCTTCCCGGGGACAGGGGCGTGTCGGCCGCCGGACCCGGGGCGGCGAACCCGGCCGGAGTGGAACCGGGCCGGACGGGAACCGGGCCGGACGGGAACCGGACACCTACCGGTCGGTAACCACCCGGTCCCCGGACTCTAGCGCGCCCCGCCAGTACGCTCAACGGCCATGGACCTCCGGCATCTGGGCCGCACCGGCCTGCGCGTATCCCGACTCGGACTCGGCACGCTCACCTGGGGTCGCGATGTCGGGGAACAGGAGGCCGCCGGCCTGCTGAAGACGTTCTGGGGCGCGGGCGGCACCCTGGTGGACACCGCCGACGTGTACGCGGACGGCGGGGCCGAGTACATGCTCGGCCGTCTCCTGGACGGCTCGGTGCCCCGTCGTGACCTGATCATCGCCGGAAAGGCGGGATGCGTCGCGGACCCCGAGCGGCGTTTCGACGGCTCCCGGGGTCACCTGCTGGCCGCGCTGGACGCCTCCCTGGAACGCCTCGGCGTCGATCACCTGGACCTGTGGCAGGTGCACGCCTGGGACCCGGACACCCCCCTGGAGGAGACCCTCCAGACCCTGGACACCGCCATCCGCAGCGGCCGGGTCCGGTACGCGGGGGTGGTCGGCTACTGCGGCTGGCAGTTGGCCACGGCCGGCACCCACCAGCTCTCCGCCCCCGGCGACCGGTACCCCCTGGCGGCCACCCAGATGGAGTACTCACTGCTGCAGCGCGGAATCGAACGGGAGGTGCTGCCCGCCGCCCGCGAACTCGGCATCGGATTGCTCCCGTCCTCACCGCTGGGACGCGGCGTGCTCAGCGGCAAGTACCGCAAGGGGGCGCGGCCGGAGGGCTCGCGGGGCGCCCGCGACCGGTTCTCCGCCTTCGTCGCCCCCTATCTGGACGAGGCGGCGCAGCGGGTGGTCGAGGCGGTCGCGACCGCCGCCGACGGGCTGGCCACCACACCCGCCCGGGTCGCCCTGGCCTGGGTGCGGGACCGACCCGGCGTGGTGGCCCCCGTGCTGGGCGCTCGAACGGCGCGCCAACTGGAGGAATCACTGTCGGTGGAGGGACTTACCCTTCCCGATGAGATCCGCCGGGCGCTGGACGACGTCTCGGCGCCGGTTCACCACTACCCCGACCACGACTGGAGCTCGCTGTGACCGCCCCCGATCACCGACCACCCCCCGACACCGGGAACGGGGGGACCGGCGGGCCCCCCGCCGACGGCAGCGACGCGCCGGACGACGCGCCCGGGGGGTCCCGCGGCGGGGCGCCCGGCGGACCGCGCGGTCGGGCCGCGGAGTTGATGGCGGCGGTGCGCGCGGTGGAGAGCGGCGAACGCCCGGCGGACAGCTTCTTCACCCGGCCCGCCCC
>NZ_VKHS01000819.1 GCF_014141525.1 Streptomyces calidiresistens | reverse complement strand
GCGCCCCGTCCCACCGGGACCGCCTCCCCGCCTCCGCCGACCCGGGGGCGCGACGGCGGCACGGGCGGGCACGACCCAGCGTAACGCGATGACCACCCGGCACGGCCGGCCCCGGCTCCCCCGGGCCGGCGGCCGGGAAATCCGCGTTTTCCGCGGAACCCGCGCCGGGCCCGGGGGTCCCGTTTTCCCACCCCTCCCGGTCGGGATTCACCCGCGGCGATTCACCGCGCCGACCGGCCGACGGTTCCGGGGGAATTCACCGGGGCATCCGGGCGAATCGGCGGCGTGTTCGCGGCCCCTTTCCCGACCCGCCGGAAACCATGGTCATCCGTCCCGGGAATGGTCGGCGGACGCGTCGGTCGCCGACCGCGTCCCCCGCCCCGGGAACCCGTAAACGGCCCGAAAGGGGACCCGCCCCGTGACGCGACACGGTCACCCCCCGGGCGCGTCGCGCCGGGCGCGTCGCGATCGACGGCCGGGCGTGTCCCGCCCCGCGCCCCTCGTGGCGACGGTCACGCTCCTGGCAGCCCTGGCCGGACCGGCCGCCCTCGCGCACACCCCCGCGGTGCCCCCGGCGCCCGCCGGACCGCCGGGGGAAGCCGCGCCGAGGGAGGCCGCGCCGAGGGAGGCCGTGCCGGGCACTGCCGACCGCACCCTCGTGGTCGGCCGCACCGGCCTGGACGCCCTGCCCCACCTCAACCCGCTGGACTCCGGCTGGGTCATCCAGGGCGAGATCAACAACCTCATGTACGAGCCGCTCATCCGCTGGGGCCGCGAGGACTGGGCGCCCGCCCCCGGCCTGGCCCTGGAGTGGGAGCACTCGCCCGACGGCCGCGAGTGGACCTACCGACTGGACCCGGAGGCGGTGTGGTCCGACGGCGTGCCCGTCACCGCCCGGGACGCCGCCTTCACCCTGGACCTGCTGCGCAGCGACCCCGTCCTCAACGGCCGGCACGGCGGCCTGGTGGACAACTTCACCGACGTGGAGGCCGTCGACGACCACACCCTGGTCATCCGGGTCGCCGAACCGGGCGCGGTCATGCACCACCTCAACAACACCCCGATCGTCCCCGCGCACGTCTGGTCGCAGATGGACGACCCGGCCTCCTACCGGGGCGAACCCGGCCTCCCCACCTCCGGGCTGTTCTCCCTGGCCGAGTACCGCCCCGGCGAGCGGATCGTGCTGAGCGCCAACCCCGACCACCCGCGCGGCAGGCCCGCCTACGACCGGCTGGTCATGCGCAACCACGAGACCACCGAGGCCGCCGTGCAGGCCCTGCTGCGCGGCGAGATCGACCTGGTCGACGGGCTCAACCCGCAACAGGCCGACGCGCTGCGGGTCGCCCCCGGCGTCACCGTCTCCGTCCAGCCCGGCCGGCACTGGGACGCCATCGGCTTCAACACCGGCGCCCGCACCCGCGACGGCCACCCCATCGGTGACGGCCACCCCGCCCTGCGCGACCCCGTCGTGCGCCGCGCCCTCCACCACGTGGTGGACCGCGACCGACTGGTGGAGATCGTGCACGCCGGCCACGCCGAGCCGGGCGTCTCCATCGTTCCCCCCGTCTTCCCCCGCCACTTCTGGGACCCCGGCCCCGAGAGGGTCACCGCCGACCCCGGGCTCGCCAACCGGATGCTCGACGAGGCCGGCTACCACCGCGCCGAACCCGACGGGCTGCGGATCGACCCCGACAGCGGCCGGCCGCTGTCCTTCCGGCTGCTGTACCACTCCGACCGACCCGTCTACGCCGACATCCGGGACTTCCTGGTCGAGTGGGCCGCCGACATCGGCGTCGAACTGCGCCCCGAGGCCCTCTCCTCGGCCCCGCTCAACGAGCGCACCGCCGCCGGCACCTACGACATCGCCTTCGGCGGCTGGAACTACGGCCCCGACCCCGACGAGGACTTCGCCTACCACACCTGCGCCCGCCTCCCCGAGGAACCGCGCCCCACCGACCTGACCTTCTCCTGGTACTGCGACGAGGAGTTCGACGAGCTGTACGAACGGCAGCGCCGCGAGACCGACCCGGAGGCCCGCGCCGACCTGGTGCGCGAGATGCAGCGCCACCTCTACCTGGCCGTGCCGCAGATCGTGCTCGCCTACGACCACACCATGGAGGCCCACTCCACCGGCTGGGGCGGCTTCGGCATGCTCCCCGCCTCGGGGGGCTCCATCACCCGCCAGCAGGCCGACTACGGCTACGCCCTCGCCGCCCCCGTACCCGGCGGGGCGGCGGCCGGGGCCGGGGGAGGCGGTGGCCTCGGCCTCGCCGTCGGGATCGCGGCGCCGGCGCTGCTGCTC
>NZ_VKHS01000818.1 GCF_014141525.1 Streptomyces calidiresistens | reverse complement strand
CGGGTCTCAGCCGGCGGGGGCGGAGACCTCCTCGGTGGTCGGTTCGGCGGCGGCCGGGACCGCGCCGGGGTCGGTGGGAACCGCCGGCAACGGCTCCACCAGCGTCGGGCAGGTCATCCGCCGGTTCGGGCCGGTGGTGTGCTCCTCCCCGGTCAACTGCAGGGCCAGGGAGTGCCGCACGTCCTCGGAGGACGCCGCCAGCCGCAGCTCCAGGGCACCGGGCTCCACGATCCGGCGGCCCGGCCGCAGGGTGTAGGAGGCCAGGTCGGGGTGGACGTCCAGGGTCACCCGGGCGGAGGCGCCGGGCTCCAGGGTCACCCGGGCCCACCCGATCAGCCGCTGCACCGGACGCACGATCCGGGCCACCGGGTCGTGGAGGTACAGCTGCACGATCTCGGTCCCCGCCCGGTCACCGGTGTTGCGCACCGTCACCGACACCCGGGCCACGGCCTCCCCGGCACCGTCCGCTCCCCGGCCGTCGGTGGGCAGCGTCGGGGTGTCGATGGCCGGGTCCTCCCAGGCGAAGGAGGTGTAGGTCAGGCCGTGACCGAAGGGGAACAGCGCGCCCGGGTCCAGCGAGCTGGCGTCGTTGTGCCGTCCCAGCGGCGGGGCCAGGTACGTCCCCGGCTGGCCACCGGTGTGACGCGGCACGCCGACCGGCAGCCGGCCGGAGGGGTTGACCCGGCCGGAGAGCACGCCGGCGACGGCCGGTCCGCCCTCCTCGCCGGGGAAGAAGGCCTGGACGATGCCGGCCAGTCGGTCGGCCCAGCGCCCCAGGGCGTAGGGACGCCCGGTCAGCAGCACCGCCACGACGGGGACCCCGGTGTCCACCAGGGCGTCCAGGAGCGCGCCCTGGTTCTCGGGCAGTTCGAGGTCGGCGGCGTCGCAGCCCTCCCCGGAGGTGCCCCGGCCGAAGAGGCCCGAGCGGTCGCCCAGCGCCACGACCCACACGTCCGGCCGCGCGCCGTCGGCCATCGGCAGGGAGAGCGCGGCGGCGGTGCCGGGGTCGGGGTGGTGGTCGATCGTCGCCTGCGGCAGCTCGGCGCGCAGCGACTCCAGCAGGCTCGGCAACTCCACGCCCAGCGGCAGCTCCGGGTGCTCCACGCCCACGTGGCGGGGGAAGGTGTAGCAGCCGAGCATGGCGGCGGACTCGTCGGCGAACGGTCCGGTGACGCCGATCCGCAGCCCCGGCCGCAACGGGAGGGTGCCGTCGTTGGCCAGCAGGATCACCGACTCCTCGGCCAGCCGGCGGGCGACGTCCCGCAGGGCGGGCGGGTCGAGGTCGATCCGCGGCCCGGGGCCGTCGGGGGAACCGTCGCCCGGCCCGTCGGGGGTGACCAGCGTGGCCGGGGCGCCGGGACGCAGCGCGGGCGCGGTCGGGTCCCAGTCGGGGTCCAGCAGTCCCAGCTCGCACTTCTGGATCAGCACCCGCAGCACCGCGCGGTCCACCAGTTCCTCCGACACGGCACCGGAGCGCACGGCGTCGACCAGCGGTTCGCCGTAGCAGCGCAGGACCGGCAGCTCCACGTCCACGCCGGCCTCCAGGGCCAGCACCGCGGCCGTCCCCGGGCCGTCGGCCACCCGGTGCGAGAGCTCCAGGAAGGAGATGCCGAAGTAGTCGGCGACGACCGTGCCGGTGAAGCCCCAGCGCTCGCGGAGCAGTTCGGTGAGCAGCTCCGGGTCACCGGCGGAGGGCACGCCGTCGGTGTCGGTGTAGGCGTGCATCACCGACCGGGCACCGCCCTCGCGCAGCGCCAGCTCGAAGGGCGGCAGGATCACGTCGGCCATCTCGCGCGGACCCATGGACACCGGCGCGTGGTTGCGTCCGGCGCGGGAGGCGGAGTAGCCGGCGAAGTGCTTGAGGGTGGCCACGACCCCGGACGACTCCAGGCCGCGCACGTAGGCGGTGGCCAGTTCGGCGACCAGCTGCGGGTCCTCGCCGATGGACTCCTCGGTGCGTCCCCAGCGGGGGTCGCGCACCACGTCCAGGACGGGGGACAGGCCCTGGTGGATGCCGACCGCGCGCATGGACTCGCCGATCATCGCGGCGGCCCGCTCCAGCAGCTCGGGGTCGAAGGTGGCGCCCCAGGCCAGGGGGGTGGGCAGGATGGAGGCCTGCCAGGCGGTGAAGCCGGTCAGGCACTCGTCGTGTGCCTGGGCGGGGATCCCGAACCGGTTGTTGGCCATCACGCGTCGCTGGAGGTCGGCCAGCGCGCGGGCGCCCTCCAGCGGCTCCACCGGGAGGGTCCCGAAGGGGCGGGTGAGCTGGCCGGGGCCTGCCCCTTATACACATCTCCCAGCCCA
>NZ_VKHS01000817.1 GCF_014141525.1 Streptomyces calidiresistens | reverse complement strand
GGGTGGGACAGACCGTCTGTCAGGTCGGCCGCGTCAGCGGAACGCGCTGCGGCACGGTCACCGCCCTCAACCAGGCGATCAATTACCCCGGCGGGATCGTGTACGGGCTGATCCGCACGAACATCTGCTCCGAAGCCGGCGACACCGGCGCGCCCCTGTACGCGAACGACGTGCTCGTCGCCCACTCGGTCGGCGCGAGCGGGAACTGCCTCGTCGGCGGGACGACCTGGCACCAGCCGGTCTCCTGACGGGGGCGACCGGCACGCGGCGGGCGTCCGCCGCGTGCCGGTACCGGCCCCGAACGGCCGATTCCGGCACGCTGGGAGGATGACATCCCCATCGCCGGCCCCGACCACCCCCGTGCAGGACCCCCCCTTCGATGTCGATCGTTTCCTCGCCCGACCACTCACGGCGCGGGTGGCGACAGGCGGCCCCACCGTTCGCCCCACCCGGTACCTCTGGGAGGAGGGGGCCTTCCGGATCCTCACGGGTCCGTGGGCCCGTCCGCCGGCCCGGGTGCGCGAGGACCCGGCCGTCGCCCTCGTGGTCGATGTCTGCGAGCCCACCACCGGGCTCACCCGGCAGGTGATCGCGAACGGCTCTGCCGAAATCCTGCCGTTCGACGTGCCGCGAGGCCGGCGCAAGCTCTCCCGTTACCTCGGACCGGACGAGTCGCGGTGTGACGAACGCTTCCGCCGCCACCTCCACGGCGACCCCGGCGACCCCGGGGAACGCGGCACGGTGTGGTTGCGGCTGCGGCCGCGACGGCTGCGCGCGGCGAAGCTCGACTTCCGGGTGGGGTGAGGCGGATGCGGATCACCTTCCTGCTGCACACCGCGTACGGCATCGGCGGCACGATCCGGGCCACCGCCCTGCTGGCGGGCGCGCTCGCCGACCGGCCGGAGGTGGAGGACGTGGAGATCATCAGCGTCTACCGTCCGAGGGACGAGCCGGCCGTCCCGCTGCACCCCCGGGTGCGGCTGACGCCGCTGGTGGACGCGCGGCGGCGCGGCTGGCGGTACCGGAACATCGGCGCCCGGCGGCCCAGCCGGCTGATGACCGACCCCGGCCCGGCGAACAGCTCGCTGCCGCCCAGCCGACTGACCGACCGCCGGTTGGCCCGGGCGCTGCGGCGCACCCGGGCGGACGTGGTGATCGCGACCCGGCCGGTGCTGGTGGACGCGGTGGCGCGGTACGCCCCGGAGCGGGTGGTGCGGTTGGGCCAGGAGCACCGCACCCTGGACTCGCACACCGACGCCCTGCGCGCCGGCTGCCTGGCCGCCCTGCCCCGGCTGGACGCCTACGCCACCGTCTCCGAGGCCGACGCCCGGCAGTGGCGGGAGGCGCTGCCGCCGGAGCACGCGCACCGGGTGGTGTGCGTGCCGAACACCGTGCCCGACACCGGCGACCGGGGGGACCCGGCGGCGTCGAAGGTGATCGTGGCGGCCGGCCGGCTCATCCCGATCAAGCGGTACGACCGGCTGGTGGAGGCCTTCGGGCGGCTGGCGAAGGAGTACCCGGACTGGGAGCTGCGGATCTACGGGCGCGGGCGCCGGGAGGCGGATCTGCGCGAGCGGATCACCCGGCTCGGCCTGGAGGGACGGGCGCACCTGATGGGGGCGGTCTCGCCGATCGAGCCGGAGTGGGCGAAGGGCGGGATCGCCGCCGTGACCTCCAACGGGGAGTCCTTCGGGATGACGATCGTGGAGGCGATGCGCTGCGGGGTGCCGGTGGTCTCCACCGACTGCCCCTACGGGCCGGGCGAGATCATCACGCACGGGGAGAACGGCGTCCTGGTGCCGATTCCCGAGGGGGTGCGGGGGATCGCGCGGGCGCTGCGGCGGCTGATGGACGATCCGGCCGAGCGGGCCCGGCTGGGCGAGGCGGGTCGGGAGCGGGCCCGGGCGTACGACCCGGAGCGGATCGCCGGGCGGTGGCTGGAGCTGATCGGGGAGTGCGCCGAGCGGCGGCGATCGGCCGGGGGTTCGACGGTGCCCGCGACCGGCCGGGGCACCGGGGCCCGACCGGTGCGCGGCGGCGGTACGGGGGGTCCCGCCGGGGCCGGCGACGGGGAGGAAGCGGTCCGTGCGCGCGGGGTTCCCGAGCCGGACAACCCTCGCTGACCTCCGGGGTGTTGCGAGTTCTTGTGGAAGAACTCGCAACACCCCGCCGGACGTTGAGGCGCACAGCCGACGGCTCCACCCCCACCGCCTTCCCTCCCCGGGCGGCACACCGTGAGGGGAGCCGCACCCCGATGTCCCGCACACGGCTGCGCAGACATCCCCCGACCCTCCCGGGCGTCCCC
>NZ_VKHS01000816.1 GCF_014141525.1 Streptomyces calidiresistens | reverse complement strand
GCCGCACCCCCTGCTCCCCCGCACCCGGACGGACCGCGCCGTCGTCGCGCTCGCCCTGCTCACGGCTCTGCTCATGGCCTTCCCCGGCATCGTCCCCAACAGCCCGGGGCGACTCGGCAGCCTGCTGGAGTCCTTCCGTCCCTGGCCGGGCGCGGTGATTCCCCTCCTGGCGCTCGTCGCGCTGCTGCGACGCTCGGTCGGCGCCCCGGTCGTCCTCCTCGTCCCCACGGGCGTCTGGCTGCTCCTGTACGGAGCCGCCCTGACCACCCCCGATCCCCACGCGGTCCCCGAAACCGGCTACGCCGTCGTCCAGCACAACGTGGGCGACGACAACACCGACCCCGCCGGCACCGCCCGGCTCCTCGCCGACAGCGGGGTGGACCTCGTCGGCCTCCAGGAGATCACCCCCGAGCTCCTGCCCGTCTTCTCCGCGACCCTCGACCCCGAGTACCCGCACCACGTGGTCTCGGGCACCCTCGTCCTGTGGTCCCGGCACCCCCTGGACGAGGTGCGGAACATCCACGTCCGACCGGCGGCACTCGGCCCGGAGTGGACCCGCGGCATGCTGCGCGCCCGCGCCCGCACCCCGGACGGCGACCTCGCCGTGTACGTCGCCCACCTCCCCTCGGTGCGGGTGGGCCCCACCGGCTTCACCACCGATCTCCGCGACGAGGCCGCCCGGGCCGCCGGTGAGGCGCTGGCCACCGAACCGCTGGAGCGCGTCGTGCTCCTCGGCGACCTCAACGGCACCGTCGACGACCGGGGCCTGTCCCCCGTCACCGACCGGATGGACTCCACCGGCGGCCCCCTGCGCTTCTCCTGGCCCGAGCCCTTCCCCGTCGCCCGCATCGACCACGTGATGACCCGGGGCCTGGAGATCGAGCGCCTGCTGGTGATGCCCGCCACCGGCAGCGACCACCTCCCCGTCCACGCGCACCTGGTGCCGCCGCCCGGCGGGTGAGCCCCACCGGGCGCCCCGTCGCTCGCCCGACCGCCCCTACCAGTCCCGCCAGGCGTCGGTCAGCTCCCACCGGCCGATCCCCGCCCGGGCGGCCAGGGCGTCGAGATCCACGCCGTGCGCGGTGAGCACGGCGTCGATGTGGTCGCACAACTCCTCGCGCTCGATCGTCTCGATGAACCCGTACCGCTCGTCCAGGTCGTTCAGCGCCGTCACCACCCCCTCGATCCGCGCCATCACCTCGATGTCGCGGGGCGCACCGCCCAGCGCGGCCACGTCGGCGGCGTAGGCGTCGAGAGCGGCGTCCACCGCTCCCAGCAGGTCGGGCGGGTACCGCTCCGGGTACTCCACGGCCCGCTCCCGCCATCCCGCCGTCGGACGCACCGGCGCTCCGGGCTCCCTCGTGATCCCCATGGCCGGAACGGTAGACCCCGCCACCGACAATCCCGCCCCCGGCGCCCGCGGTCACCCACAGCCTGTGGACAACCTCGCGGCGCCGGGCCCGGACGGCTCAGTAGCCGAGGGCGGGATCGACCCGCCCCTCCAACTCCCGGCCGGCCCGCAGGTTCGCCACGTTGCGGGCCACCCGCCCGCACAGCACCCGGGTCGCGAACTCGGCGGAGTCCGCGCAGTGCGAGGTGATCAGCACCCGCGGATCCGACCACAGGGGATGTCCCTCCGGCAGCGGCTCCGGATCGGTCACGTCCAGACCAGCCGCCGCCAGGCCGTCCCGACGCAGCTCCGCCACCAGCGCGTCGGTGTCCACGTGCGCGCCCCGGGCCACGTTCACCAGCACCGCGTGCGAGGGCAGCGCGGCCAACTCGCGCGCCCCGATCAGCTGCCGGCTCCCCGGGGTCAGCGCCAGGGCGAGCACCAGCACGTCGGTGTCCGGCAGCACCTCCGGCAGGGCGGGGACCGGCAGCGTCCGCGCCGCCCCCGCCACCGGCTCCCCGGCCGACCGGCGCACCACCCGCACCTCGCACCCGAAGGGCGCGAGCAGCCGCACCAGCTCCCGCGCCGTGCCGCCCGCCCCCACCACCGTCACCCGCCGCCGGAACAGCGAAGCCGGGTCGATGGAGTGCCAGCGCGGCGTGCGGGCCTGCACGGCCAGGCTCCGCAGACAGGCCAGGGCGAGGGTCAGGGCGTGCTCGGCCACCTGCTCGGCGAACAGCCCCTTGGCACTGGTGAAGACGATGGGACGGTCGGTGACGCCGTTCGCCACCAGCTTCTCCACCCCCGCCCACGGGAACTGCACCCACCCGATGCCCGGATGCGCGTCCAGCAGCCGGTTGAGGGCGTCCGCGTCGGCCGGTGTCAGCCACACCAGGCCGGCCGCCTCCCCCGGCCCGACGA
>NZ_VKHS01000815.1 GCF_014141525.1 Streptomyces calidiresistens | reverse complement strand
AGGGGGCGCCCTCCGGGGTGGGCGCGTTGAGCAGGTCCGCCAGCCACCGGTCGGTGACCCGGGCGAGTTCGGCCCGGCGCGGGGCCCCGGTGGGACCGTCCCCGCCCAGGACGCGGAGGCGGGCGGCGGGGTAGGAATCGTCGGATCCGGCCCGGCTGCCGGCGTCGCGACTGGTGTCGGCGGTCATGCGATCACGGCTCCCCGTTGTGGTCGGTCGGTCTCCGTCCGGGTCGTCCGCACCCGGCGGGATCCTCCTCCCGGGGCTCCGTGGCCTCCCCCGGAAGGAGGTCGACCCGGGGGTTCCGGTGGCACCGGAACCCCCGGGTCGGATGACTCGGGTCAGAGGGCGTCCGCTCCCCGGTCCCCGGTGCGCACCCGCACCGCGGACTCCACGGGGACGCTCCACACCTTCCCGTCACCGATCTTGCCGGTGCGGGCGGCCTTGACGATGACATCGATCAGCTGCTCGGCGTCGTCGTCCTCGACCAGGATCTCCAGGCGGGTCTTGGGCACCAGGTCGATGGTGTACTCCGCGCCCCGGTACACCTCGGTGTGACCGCGCTGACGGCCGTAGCCGCTGGCCTCGGTGACCGTCATGCCGTGCACCCCGAAGGCCTGGAGGGCGTCCTTGACCTCGTCCATGCGGTGCGGCTTGATCACCGCGGTGATGAGCTTCATGCGTCCACCTTCTCTTCACCGGTCTTCTCGCCGGTCTGCGTGGCGGCCGGGGCGTGCCCCCCGGCGGAACCGGTGGCGGAACCGCCACCGGACTGGCTGAAGTCGTACCCGCTCTCCGCGTGGTAGACCTGGTCCAGGCCGACCAGCTCGGCGTCCTCGTCGGCCCGGAAACCGATCGTGTGCTTGATCGCCAGGGCGATCAGCAGGGTGACGACGAAGGAGTAGACGAGCACCGCGGCCGCCGCGATGGCCTGGAGGGCGAACTGGGCGAAGCCGCCGACCTCGATGGCCAGGAAGCCGACCATGAGGGTGCCGATGATGCCGCCGACGAGGTGGACGCCGACGACGTCGAGGGAGTCGTCGTAACCCAGCTTGTACTTCAGGCCGACCGCCCAGGCGCAGACCGCCCCGGAGACCAGGCCGATGGCCATCGCGCCCATGGGGGTCACGTCCGCGCCGGCCGGGGTGATCGCGACCAGACCGCCGATGGCGCCGGAGGCGGCCCCCAGGGTGGTGTAGGCGCCGTAGCGCAGGCGCTCGTAGACCAGCCAGCCGAGGACGGCGGTGCCGGTGGCGACCATGGTGTTGAGGGCCATCAGGGCGGCGGTGCCGTTGGCCGCCAGCTCCGAGCCCGCGTTGAAGCCGAACCAGCCGAACCACAGAAGGGCCGCGCCCAGCAGCACCATCGGCAGGTTGTGCGGGCGCATGCCCGAGTCCTTCTTGAAGCCGATCCGCTTGCCGATGACCAGGACCGCCGCCAGGGCCGCGATACCGGCGTTGATGTGGACCGCGGTGCCACCGGCGAAGTCGATGACCTCCCGACCGTCGATCTCCAGTCCGCCGATCCAGCCGCCCTCGCCCCAGACCCAGTGCGCGACCGGGAAGTAGACGATCGACACCCACACGGCGATGAACAGGGCCCAGGCGCTGAACTTGACCCGCTCGGCCAGGGCGCCGCTGATGAGGGCGGGCGTCAGCACCGCGAACATCAGTTGGAAGAGGGCGATGGTGAGCAGTTCGGGGGAGTTGTCCAGGTCGAGCATGCCCCGGAAGCCGATGAAGTCGAGGTTCCCGAAGATGCCGCCCCCCTCACCGTTGACATCGGTGCCGAACGCGATGCTCCAGCCGTAGAGGACCCACAGCACGCTGGAGATGCCCGTCGCGATGAAGCACATCATCAGCATGTTGAGAGCGCTCTTGACACGGATCATGCCGCCGTAGAAGAAGGCGAGGCCAGGGGTCATCAACATGACCATGGCGGCACAGATCACCACAAATGCGATATCTGCTGCTTCCAAGGTGAACGTCTCCTCAGTGGTAACGACCCGTGCGGGCGGATTCTGGGCGGGTCGGGATGCGCCACACACTCCCGGAGGGGGATTTCGGTCGATGCCGCGGGATGTTTCACGGTCATGACAATGGGCCCCGGCGTGTTACGCGTCCATGAAGGCCGCATGGACGGCGTGGATCACCCGCGGGGCGCCCCACCGGAGGGCGAACGGCGCATCGGGCACCCTTCACACGTCCGGCATGTGGACCCGACCGGCTCGCCGACCGGGACGCAGGAATCCGCGGAACCCGTCCCGGGCACCGGGACGCGCGGGAGCGGGGCCGGGAGGGGAAGCAACGGGGCGGGGAC
>NZ_VKHS01000814.1 GCF_014141525.1 Streptomyces calidiresistens | reverse complement strand
CCCCCGTACCGGCCCCCGGGAGCCCCCGGAACGAGCGCGGCCCCCGGGGTCACCCCCCGGGGGCCGATCGATCACACGGTCCGGATCACCGGACCGGTGGAGCGTAGGAGAGTCGAACTCCTGACATCTGCCATGCAAAGACAGCGCTCTACCAACTGAGCTAACGCCCCGTACCGCACCAGGGTACCGAATGCGGCCCCCGGTTTCCGACCGGGTATCGCCCCGCGCGCCCCGTCTCCGTAGGATGACGCGCACCTTCGCTCGCGTGAAGGCACCAGGGGAGAACCGGGGACCGACAGGGGAGACGCGATGGAGACAGCGCAGCAGGAGGCGGCGGAGAAGGCCCGCGAACAGCAGACCACCTGGTACGGCGAGCCGTTGGGCACGCTGTTCCGCCGCCTGATCGCCGACCTCGGGCTCAACCAGGCCCGCCTGGCCGTGGTGCTCGGTCTGTCCGCCCCGATGCTGTCGCAGTTGATGAGCGGTCAGCGCGCCAAGATCGGCAACCCCGCCGTCGTCCAGCGGGTGCGCGCCCTGCAGGACCTGGCGGCGGAGGTGCGGGCCGGCCGGGTCAGCGCCGCGGAGGCGACGTCCGCGATGGAGGAGATCCGGCGCGACGCCGGCGGGAACGTCCTGGGCACCTCCTCCACGGCCCGCGCCACCGGCACCGGGGTGCCCGCCAACCCCAGCAAGCGCGTCGTGCGCGAGATCCAGGCCCTGCTGCGCTCGGTCTCCGACGCCGGGGAGATCCAGAGCGCCTCCCGGATGCTCGCCGACACCCACCCGGAACTGGCCGAGTTCCTGCGGGTCTACGGCAGCGCCCGGACCAGGGAGGCCATCGAGCACTACGAGCGGCACCAGGGCTGACCCCGCGCCCCTCGGCGTCCCGGCGGCGCGTCCCGGCGGGGAACCGGGGCGTGCCGCCGTCGCGTCCCGGTGGGGTGAAGGGTGCCGGCGCCCCGGGGCGCCGTCCGTCCGGACACGACGCGAGGGGACCGGGACGCGAGGGGACGGCCGGGTACGGGATGGGAACGGAACCGCAACCCGCGGAGGCCGGCCGGAAACCGACCCGGCTGCCTATGCTGGAGCGGTTTCGTGCGGAATCCCGCACGGTACGGCGAACCGGATCCACCGGGACGGAGCGGGATGAACCCGACCGATCCGGAACGAGGGAGCCGAACCCCCCGACGCCGCCGGAGACCGGCGGACACCGGCGGGGACGACGAACGGGAAGCGAGCGGACGAAGGCGCGATGGGCGAGATCTTCGCGGGACGGTACGAGCTGATCGACCCGATCGGGCGCGGCGGCGCGGGTGCCGTCTGGCGTGCCTGGGACCACCGACGCCGCCGATACGTGGCGGCCAAGGTGCTCCAGCAGTCGGACGCGCACACCCTGCTGCGGTTCGTCCGCGAGCAGGCCCTGCGCATCGACCACCCGCACGTGCTGGCCCCCGCCAGTTGGGCCGCCGACGACGACAAGGTCCTGTTCACCATGGACCTGGTCTCCGGGGGCTCGCTCTCCCACCTCATCGGCGACTACGGCGCGCTGCCGCCCCGCTTCGTCTGCACGCTGCTGGACCAGCTCCTCGCCGGCCTCCAGGCGGTGCACGACGAGGGCGTGGTGCACCGCGACATCAAGCCGGCCAACATCCTGCTGGAGCCCACCGGGCGGGGTCGGCCCCGGCTGCGGCTGTCGGACTTCGGCATCTCCATGCGCAAGGGTGAGCCCCGTCTCACCGAGACCAACTGGGTCCTGGGCACGCCGGGGTACTTCGCGCCGGAGCAGATGCGCGGCGCCGAGCCCGACTTCACCGCCGACCTGTACGCCGTCGGCCTGGTCGGCCTCTACCTGCTGACCGGTGAGAAGCCCGACTCGGTCGGGCTGTACGGCGAGTACGAGGAGGCCGGGGGGATGCCGGACGCCCCCCGGGGCGTCCCCGAAGTGCTCTGGCAGGTGCTCGGCACGCTGCTCCAGCCCGATCCGCAGGCCCGCTTCCGCACCGCCAACGGCGCCCGGAAGGCGCTGGCCTCGGCCGCCGAGCTGCTGCCGGAGACCGAGGAGCGGGACACCGTGGAGGTCTTCGACCAGATCGGGCCCCTGCCCGCCGGCTACGGCCCCAACGGCCCGGAACGCGCCGAACCCGGCGTCGCCGGGGCGGCCGGCGGGACCCCGGAGACCACCGGCTACCACCTGGCCCCGCCCGCGGGCCCGCCCCCGACGGGCGGTGCGGGAGCGGTCTCCGGCGGCGTGCCGTCGGGCACCCCCTCGGGGGGCACCCCCTCGCAGTCGTTCGGCCCGCCGACCCCGTCGCCCTCCC
>NZ_VKHS01000813.1 GCF_014141525.1 Streptomyces calidiresistens | reverse complement strand
GGCCGGAGGGGTGGGAACACGCCGCCCGGCGGCTCGACGGGGTGCGCGGGGCAGCCCCTGGTTCCCCGTCGGGTGCTCACGGCCGGGGCCGAGCGGGTGCTGGAGGCGCTGCCCGGGCCGCCGGGGGCGGAGCCCCGTCGAGTGGCGGTGGGGGCGTGCGCCGGGGAACGCGAGACCCTGGCGCGCCTCCTGGAACTCAGAGCCCTCGGCTTCGCCGAACAGGTGCGCGGGCGGTGGTTCCGTTCCCCGCACCGGAAGGGCGCGGACGAGGGGTCCGGGCCACGGCGGTCGCGGGGTGACAAGCCGCCGGACGGTAGGTAAGTCACACCACGGTGCGTCTTTCGGAACGTATCTGCGCATCCCCGTTCCCCCTCCATATGCGCAACGCCACCCGAATGTCACGCTACGCTCACATCGGTTCCGCTCCGGGCGCCCCACCGGTCCCGACCGCCCGGTGCGTGCGCCGGACCCCCGATCCGTCGCGCGGGCGCCGTGAAACCCCTTCCGGCGCCCGCGCCGCTTCCGTCCCCCCACCGTCCCGCACCCGACGGGATCCCGCCCTCCACAGCAGAACGGTCGACACCCCGCATGCCCCAGCACACCCCAGGGCCCCGGCCACCGGCCGCCGATGCGTCGGTCAGGACTCGGGGCCCCGCCTCCGGAACCGTCGCCACCCCCCTCGACGAACTGTGGCACCGCTACAAGGACACCGGCGACGGTCGGTTGCGCGAGCAGTTGATCCTGCACTACTCGCCACTGGTGAAGTACGTCGCCGGTCGGGTGGGAGTGGGTCTCCCCCCCAACGTGGAGCAGGCCGATTTCGTCTCCTCGGGGGTCTTCGGCCTGATCGATGCCATCGAGAAGTTCGACCCGGGGCGCTCGATCAAGTTCGAGACCTACGCCATCACCCGGATCCGGGGGGCGATGATCGACGAGCTGCGGGCCCTGGATTGGATCCCGCGATCGGTGCGCCAGAAGGCCCGGGCCTTCGAACGGGCCTCGGCGGCGCTGGAGTCCTCGTTGCACCGTTCCCCCACCGAGGCCGAGGTGGCCCGGGAGATGAACATGGGACTGGAGGAACTCCACGAGTTCTTCGGCCGGCTCTCCCTGGCCAACACGGTGGCGCTGGAGGAACTGCTGCATCCGGCCGGGGACGGGGGGGATCAGCTGAGCCTGATGGACATCCTCGAGGACACCAGCGCGGACGATCCGGTGGAGGTGGCGGAGGATCGCGAGTTGCGCCGGCTGCTGGCGAGAGCGGTCAACGCGCTACCCGACAGGGAGAAGACCGTGGTCACGCTCTACTACTACGAAGGGCTCACACTGGCCGAAATTGGTCAGGTGTTGGGGGTCACCGAAAGTCGGGTCAGTCAGATCCACACCAAATCCGTTCTGTTGTTGCGCTCGAAATTGGCCGATGTGAACAACTGAGGTCACGCCCCCGGGAGGGGAACCGGCCGGCCCGAGGTGGGGACGCCCGTCGACGGGCGCTCTACAGTGGAGAGGTGCCCAGGATTCGAGCGGCCTCCGTGGCCGAACACCGCCACATGCAGCGCGCCGCCCTGCTGGACGCGGCCCGATCCCTGCTGGCCGAGGGCGGACAGAGCGCGTTGACCTTTCCCGCCCTGGCCGAGCGAACGGGCCTGGCCCGCTCCTCCGTGTACGAGTACTTCCGCTCCCGGGCAGCTGTCGTCGAGGAGCTGTGCGAGGCCGATTTCCCCGTGTGGGCCGGCGAGGTCGAGGCCGCGATGCTGGCCGCGGACTCCCCCGAGGAACGGATCGCCGCCTACGTCCGCTCCCAGTTGGCGCTGGCCGGGGACCGACGCCACCGCGCCGTGGTGGCCATCTCCTCCGGGGAGTTGAGCACGGCGGCACGGGAGCGGATCCGCGCGGCACACGGCTCACTGATCGACCTGGTGGTGGGCGTCCTGGACGAACTCGGTCACCCCGACCCGCGGTTGGGGGCCTCCCTGGTCCAGGGCGTGGTGGATGCGGCCGTCCGTCGTGCGGAGCTGAACGCGGAACCGGGGCCCACCGTCGCCGAGCACGCGGTGCGCATGGTGTTGCGGGGCATATCCCGGCCCGGGTGACCGGAGCCGCGACACGGTCCGGTGTGCGGAGCCCCTCCGGTGGCGCCCGACGCGCCCCTCCGCCCCGGTCGGAACGCCTCGGCCGACCGGCCGCGCCGGCCCGCCCCCGCCGGAGGGACGGGGAACACGACCGGGGAGGCCACGACCGGTGGGGCCCCCGCGTCCCCGGAGGCCCCGGAACCGGTCCGCCCACCGGGATGCGCCGCGGAGCGGGGCTCCTGCTCCCCCTTCCCCTCC